>JAISOP010000326.1 GCA_031275525.1 Tannerella sp. | reverse complement strand
TTTGCGAGCCGCGACCGCGTTTGAGCGGCTGTGCTTTCGCCTCCGAGGGCGTTTCGGCTGAAAAATAACCCTCGTCCAGCTCTATCCTGCCTGCCAAAACATACTCGCCGTCACGCCTGCCCATCGCCTCGCGCAGCCTGTACATCATCTGCCACACCGGATGGTAACGCTTGTGGCCTGACTGACGCTGCAACTCCCTGGCGGAAAAACTCTTCTTTGTCGACGTCAACAAATGCATCGCAATGAACCGGTAGCGAAAAGGCAACTTCGATTTGTGCATGACCGTGTTCGCGCGTAAACTCTGCCTGGTGCCCACACTCCTTACACTCGTAGCTCTCCCTGTCCCGCTTCCAGTAATGTGCCTTGCTGCCGCATCTGGGACAGACAACCCCGACATGATCACGACAGGCCTTGAACTTCGCTCGGCAACTCGCCTCGTCCGGATACGCTTTTATAAACTCTATCAGATTTATTATATTCCATTTTTAGTTTTGATGCTGCAAAGATAATATTTCTTAGGTGATTACACGGGTATTCATATAAAATAATTCTTACCCCTTTTTTCTCGTTTTTCTTATCCCGAACTCAGGTTAATTTAAGATACTGTCAATAAATCTTTAGCTATTTTGTGCAGACCGGCAATGATTTTATCTCGTGGTATCTTTAACCCTGAACTGTAATGGCTCAATTGAATAACCCCAATCCGCTACCCGAAGGTTCAAAACCGATTGAGGAAGAAGCTGTGGAAATGCCGAAATACAACACCGGGAACACGCTATGTCCGCCGCAAATATGTCCCGGTATAAGGAAAAGGGTGTGGTAATGGGCGTATTAGCCCTGTTTCCGCTTCCCAAAAGTTCGGACGGCGCCTCACTTTTGTCACATCTTTTGATAAGCAAATACCGGATCAACCCTAAAAGTAGTGGAGGGATTCAAAAAGCTATACTTTTGTATCCATGAAGACAGGATACGATTTATTGTTGCCCCAGGGTATGACGGATTACTTTGATGCAGTAGATGTTGAAGAGAAGACAGAGAAGATAATCATTTTACATTTGGAAGAGAAGAGTTTATCTCCATCTGAGGTACCCGGTAGAAGTTTTATATCGAAAGGTTTTTATCCGGCTATAGATATTTATGATTTTCCCGATCCGTAACAGGGGTTGTATCCTGCGTGTACGGCGTCGCCGCCGGCAGGACAGGCAAACGGGTGATCCCTGCATGCGTGATCGGGCAGTAATAGCTGACGGCACTCGCCTGACCCGCGAGTTCGCCGCTTTTTTAAAAGAACTGTCTCGACAGCGAGCCGATCAACTGTAGCACGTTAGGTAAATTCTTCCATCCGGATGGAAAAAGGCTTGAAGAGTGGTACAGGTTCCATCTTTCAGGTTTCCACCAGTGGAAGGCACGCGAACACAGCGCGGACTACCTGCTTTTCCCGGAGAATACAGGCCACTGCCTGAGTATCGATGAAACAGCTTTGAGTTATGACGAACTCTATACGATTGTCACCAACAGGGAGGCCAAGGGCCGTAAAGGTTCTGTTGTAGCCATTGTCAAGGGGACATCGGCGGAAACGATGATAAATTATGCTTAGTCCACAAGAAGTCGGGTTGATCCAAAATACCGGGATCATCTTCCCTTTTACCAGCAGACAGAGATATTCAAACGCGAGAGGGAAGTAACATTTTTCTAATGAATTAATGCCGAAATGGACATTTTGGGATTGTTACGGTGAAAGCTGCATCACCTCCAGGGCTTTGAGGAAGGTGGCCGCCGCCCAGCCCATCATTTCGCTGCACGGATACTCGGCATCGAGGATGTCACCCGCCCGCGTGTATTTCTCGTACAGGAAACCCGCCCGACGCACGCCGTCGCCGTACTTGAACGGCGGATAAACGGCCGGCTCGGGTTTCACGAAGTTGCGCGTCACCGTATTCAGGTATTTCAGCGCCACCTGCCTGGCTTCGGACACATAACGGTAGCGGAGCAACGCGGTCATGGCGATATACTGAACAGGCGGCCATACGGCCTGATCACCCCACTGATACACATGCTGCCCGTCGACCGGCTCGCAAACCGTCAGTCCGCCCGGCGAATCGAACAGGGGGAGGTACCGTTTGACACGTTCCGCCTGTTCCGCCGTGGCAAATCCCCAGTAAAGCGGCATCAGCGCAGAGATGGCCGCCACACAGCTCCGGCGGTGGTTTTTATAATCATAATCATAGAAAAAACCCTTCTCTTCGTCCCAGCAGTAGCGGTTGATCCGTTCCACCCGTTGCCGGGCCAGGCCTTCCCAGTCCGTTCCGCTACGGATACCCAATTCCCTTTCAAAGTAATCCAGATTGATTTCGTACTGATAGAGGTTTGCATTGAGATCTACCGCAATGAAATCCATACACCGCCCCTCGAAACGCGGCGTAAAATCCATCGTTTCGGCCTCGGCCAGCCGGTGAGCCGCCGTCCGTATTTTCTCCTCCCGCGTGTCGGCGCGATGCGGAGGCCAGCGTCTGTTCTGCTGTTCGTAAAACTTCAACAGCGCCGCCGAGTCGGCATGATGCGAATAATGCTGCAACCCCTGCGGCGTCCGGTGGTCTTCGGTCAGGTTGCCGTTCGCGTTTGTCCAGAACGCATACTCCGACAGCGCCGCATGATAAGCCCGCTGCAGCCAGACGGTATCCTTTGGCTGACATTTTTCGTAATAGCTGCGCGCCATCATGGCAAAATATGGCGTCTGACTGCGGTCTTCGCCCCACCCCAGGGCATTGGGGACGAAGCCGAGATGCTCTATTTCATATATAAAATTGTCCAGATTGTTTCGCGCCTGCTCCATGAATCCCTGCGCCGCCAGTCCTTCGTTGATAAAATACAGATCCCAATAATACAGCGTACCGGGATTCAGGGCGTAGGAATAAGGACAGGGCAGCGAGGCAGGGGAATAATCCACATACCTGAGCCAGTTGTTGCGGATATGGGTTTCGATTTCTCCCCATTTCTCCCGGTATTCCGGCTCAACCGTCTGCGATACGGCCGCGACGGGAAGCAAAATAATCACCCAAAAGACGGGTTTCATGACTTTATTTATTTTGTTCTAAAATGTATTGAAAAAATCGACCGCCAATCCGAAATAATTCTCGAAAGCCGTCAAAGGCAGCGTCTCGCTACGGTCGTAGACATCGTGATATGCAGAAGATCCGCCCAGTGTATAGATGAAGAAACTCGGCACGCCTTTCCGATAAAACGGACAGTGGTCGCTGTTGCAGGATTCGCCTCTTATCCGCACCGCCGGCAGGTAACGTTTCTCCTCGTTTATCTTCGTCATCCGGTCGAACAGGTCCCGATAGACGCTGCCGTTGACTACCTGAATCCCGTCGTCGCCCGTCCCTGCCATGTCGAAATTCACCAGAAACCTGATTTTATTCAAATCAAACAGGGGATGCTCGGCAAAGTATGTTGCGCCGACAATGCCGACTTCTTCGGCGGAGGTGGCAATGAAGGCGATCGAATAGCGGTGCGGGTGCGCGGCAAAATGCTTTGCCAGATTCAGCAGCATCGCCACTCCGCTGGCATTGTCGTTAGCGCCGTAGAAACAGGCTTTTTTGCCCATCATGCCCAGGTGGTCGTAATGCGCGGTGATTGTCAGAAACGAATCGGGCCGTACGGTTCCTTCGATGTATCCGACGATGTTGCGCGTCTTGCAGGTCTTCATCCGGGCTTTTACGCGGATGCCGATTTTTCTGATGTTTTTCAAATCCAACTCTTTCTTCACCGTAAAAGCGGGCCGTGCCGCCTGCGTTTTGGATATGTGCCACGTCAGCTTCGCGGGCGAATATTCAATGACGGCAACAATGGCCGATTGGGGATCCTCTTTCAGCCGTTTGACCGTCTGCGTCAACTGCTGCAACCGTTCTTTGTCGTCGGCGCCCGGTTTGCTTCCGTCGAGAATCAGAATCTTCCCGGCGGCCCTGTCCCTGATAGTTTTCAGACGGCTCTCGTCGAGCAGATCCTGCCTGTCGGCGATGCAGACCTCGCGCGTCCCGCTAAAAGAAGGTGACGCCGGATCGACAATATAATCCTCTCCCGGGACGAGTTCCACCCCGTCCACCAGCAGTTTCATGGCAGAAGGAAACGTATTGACGGTTATCTCAAAGGGCTGCTCATAATCTTTTCCGAAAGGTTTCAAACCCCATCCGGCATATTGCCGTTTCAGGTATGCGGCAGCCCTGTCGTTTCCGCCGGCCACGTATCCTCTGCCGGCAAAACCGGGTGAGGCAAGCGTCCCGATGACCTGCCGGGCGTATTCCACATCTTGTCCGAACACGGCAACCGCCAGCCAAACGCACGACAGTATTCCAGTACATTTCCCGTTCCTGCAGACCACCTGAAAGAGTTTTCGCATCGCTATAACGAGCGGGAGAATCGGGTATCTTTTATAATTTTCCATTTTGATTTTCTTTTTAATAACGCTGCAAACTTTTTCTGTGCACAGAAAGACCCGCCGGAAAGTTGTATTCCGGCAGGTCTTTTTCATTTATCCGCGTTTCCTGTTATTGCAGGTTCGGATTGTAGAGTCTTTCATTTTCTGGAATATCCAGCGTCATTTTGTCCACAGTAATTGTAATATTGTTCCTGTGATTGGTATCGGCAGAACGTACTGCGTCTACTCCCCAGCGTTTGTTGTTATAGTATTCCAGTCCGTTTTCGCCCCACATTTCGATACGCCATTGCAATTTCACCATGTCCAGCACGTTGCCTGTCATGCCGTAATTGTCGCAGGTCAGCGGCGTTTCACCGACGGTACGGGCAGCCAGCAGGGTGTTAAGGGTGGTTTTGGCGCCGGACTCATCATTATTTTTAGCCTGCGCTTCAGCCTTCATCAGCAGTACTTCCGATGTTCTCATATAGCAAATATCGAACCTGCTCAGAGAGGTGCTTTCTTTTTTACCGTCAATACCATGCGTAGCAGCAAATTTCAGGTTGCTGTACGAAGGCACGGTGCGTTTGCTGATTCCACCGTTCGACAAGTGATATTCATATTCCTGAAAAGTCGTATTTCCCATAAATGCGCCCTTGCGCACGTCATTTGCCGCAATCTTGTCATAAAGCGTATTGACAATACGCGCATATTCGCCTACTTCACCACCGTAACTCAGTCCGAACGTATTCAACCATGTAGAAGTTGCATTGCGGGAATCACCCACATCGGCAAAGCCGAAAATTACTTCCGGATTCTTGTTATCGGCAAAACTTAGGAAAGCGTTCGTTGCGGCGAGAAATTCCGGTTCTTCGTCTGTTCCCGTGTTCTTGCCGCCATAGTTGTCGGCAGCAATAAGGTTGGGATATTTTTCCAGTATGGCGTTGCAGGCGGTGATGGCCGTTGCATAGTCACCGGTAAGCAGCGAAACCCTTGCCCGCACAAAGTTAGTTACCGACAGATCAAGGTCACCCGTATTGGCGACGGTATATCCGTCTCCGTCTTCACCTATTTCGGATTCGCCAAACAGACGAATGGCATCGGCCAGATCCTGCTTGATGAAATCGTATGTAGCGCCGGCGCTCGAAAATGGTTTGTAGTCTCCGCCCAGTTTGTCATAAATCATCAGTCCTTCGCCGTTATTCTGATATGCGCCGCGATAGTTTTCCATCAGGAAATTATAGGCATACGCACGGAGCGTCAGGGCGCTCGCCTTATAGGATTTCAATTTTTTGCTTTCGCCTACGATGTCGTCCGGCAGAAAATCAAGCAACCGGTTGGCTTCAGCCACGCATTTCCATCCAAAACCCCAATAGTAGGTATTGGAAATAGCGAGCGAGTTCCGTCCGTCCTTACCGACCCACCGGTATGCATCCCAGCCGAACGAAGTAGCATCCAGCCCCAGTACAATGTCGCAGCCCTGCAGATTGTTTACGTAAAGAAGATTCTGCAAACTGTTGTTCCGGCTGTCCGAGCCGCCCAATACGCGATGTATCCATGTCGGGACAGCGCCGGCTATACCGCCCAGTACAATGTCGATTTGAGTTTCGTCACCCGACGCAAGTATCTCCATAATTTGCTCTTGCGTAATTTGATTGGCCGGAGTCAAATCCAGTTTGTCGGCACATGAAGAGAATACCCACAAACCTGTCAATAAAATGACTATATACTTTTTCATAATTCTTTTTTTTAATGATTTAAAATTCAATATTAATACCCGCGTTGAATACGCGCAGATAAGGATATATATAGGTAGAATTCGGAGTACCGGTCAACGACATGCGCGGGTCCATTCCCTTATGTGCACTCTTCATATAAATATTGTCACCCGATGCATATACCCGCAGATTGCTCAAACCGGCCTTGTTACACCATGCCTTCGGCAGATTGTAGCCGAGAGAAATGTTCTTCACATTAAAATAAGAGGCGCTGAAGAGCAGCAAATCCGTTGAGGCAGTTGGTCCTGATCCTTCTACGGAAATACCGTATGCCGAGGCATAACTGCGATTATGCATGGCTATCGGAAATCTGGCGTTCGGATTTTCCGGTGTCCAGGTATTGCCGATCAAATCGGTTGAGATAGGTATCGGACGATCGCGTCCGAAATCGGATTCATAGTAATAAATACCATCCTGCCAGAAGAATTTACCTCCGACCTGATAACTCAGTACGGCGCTAAAATCAATGTTTTTGTACCGCAACGTAGTATTAAATCCTCCCATCCAGTCCGGCAGGGCGTCGCCACATTCTACACGGTCATTCGTGTTGATCAGGCTAATATCGGCCGTCTTGACACTGGTGCCTACGGCTGCACCTCCAAAGCGATTTGCCTCCTCATCCGCTTTGGTCACCTTGTGATGATACAGGGGTACACCGGTATTCGGGTCGGGACCTTCGTATTTGTACAGATATGTCCCCCAGTAAGGTTTTCCCTCGCCGCGCAGGTAACACAGGTAAGCGTTGCCAAAGGCCTGGTTGCCGCCCAGCGTTTCACTGCCCTGTCCGGCAGGCATTTTGGAGAGAATGGTATTGAAATGGGTGCCGTTAG
>JAISOP010000022.1 GCA_031275525.1 Tannerella sp. | reverse complement strand
GACGTCCTGCGGTACAGGCCGCCGATCAGCAACAGCAGCAGGAAAAATACATACGGCAGGAAAACCCCGGCCGATCCATATCCGCCGGCATAGCAAAACGTGGCGGCAAAAAGAGACATCCCGCCGGCTATACCTACCCATTTCCACCGGCCGGCCATACCGTTCATGCCGTAAAATTCACCCAGGGACAATCCTGTAATCACGGTAAACAGCGCCAAAAAACCGAGCGCGTGCACGCAGACTGCGGCAACAATGATTGCAATGAAACCAGCTCCGGTGAGGGTGCGTGTAGCTATATTCTTCAATCCTCTTTGTTTTCAGATATTCATGCCGACTTGGAAGCCTCGTCCGGCGATGGCTGTTCTTCCTCCTTGCGGCTCATGATCTCCTGGGAACGCGAAACCCACGGGCGCTTACCGAAAATATGCTCCATGTCTTCCGAATAAATGACTTCCGATTCCAGCAGCCGTTCGCCCAATTGATGATGCTTGTCCGCATGTTCCTCCAAGATGGATTTGGCACGTTCATACTGTGTGTTTACGATGCGTTGCACCTCCTCGTCGATTCGCTTGGCGGTCTCCTCGCTGTAGGGTTTCGTAAAGCCCCAGTCCTGTCCGGTGGAATCGTAGTAGTTCAGGTTCGGCAGCTGGTCGCTCATGCCAAAGTAAACCACCATAGCATAAGCCTGTTTGGTGACGCGCTCCAGGTCGTTGGACGCTCCGGTCGAGATTTCCCCCAGGAAAAGCTCTTCCGCCGCGCGGCCGCCCAGCGTGGCACACATCTCGTCCAGCAGTTGGTCGCGGGTAGTGATTTGGCGTTCTTCGGGCAGGTACCATGCTGCGCCGAGGGCTTTCCCGCGCGGGACAATGGTGACCTTCACCAGCGGGTTGGCATGTTCGAGTAGCCAACTGAGCGTGGCATGACCGGCTTCGTGGAAGGCGATGCTCCGGCGTTCCTTGACCGTGGTGATGCGGGAGCGTTTCTCCAGTCCGCCGACGATGCGGTCAACGGCATTCATGAAATCGTCCTTCTGGACGAAGTTTTTTTCGTTGCGGGCGGCAATCAGGGCGGCCTCGTTGCAGACGTTAGCAATATCGGCGCCCGAAAAGCCGGGCGTCTGGCGTGCCATAAATTCGGCATCCACCGTCCGGTCGATTTTGATGGGCCGCAGGTGTACGTCGAATATCTCTTTCCGTTCGTTCAAATCCGGCAATTCCACGTGAATCTGCCGGTCGAACCGTCCCGCACGCAGCAGGGCCTTGTCCAGCACGTCCGCCCGGTTGGTGGCGGCCAGGATGATGACGCCGCTGTTCGACCCGAAGCCGTCCATTTCGGTCAACAACTGGTTCAGCGTATTTTCACGTTCGTCATTGGCATTGACGTTGACGTTTTTTCCCCGTGCACGTCCCACGGCGTCGATCTCGTCGATAAAAACAATGCAAGGCGCTTTCTCCTTGGCCTGGCGGAACAGGTCGCGCACCCGCGAGGCGCCCACGCCGACAAACATTTCCACGAAATCGGAACCGGAAAGGGAAAAGAAAGGCACGTTGGCCTCGCCGGCCACCGCCTTCGCCAGCAGCGTCTTCCCCGTACCCGGAGGGCCTACCAGCAGGGCGCCTTTCGGAATCTTGCCTCCCAGTTCGGTGTACTTGGCCGGGTTTTTCAGGAAAGAAACGATTTCTTCGATTTCCTGCTTAGCCTCTGCCAGGCCGGCCACGTCCTTGAAGGTCACTTTGATGTGCCCGTCCTTGTCGAAGATTTGCGCCTTCGAGCGTCCCACGCTGAAGATATTGCCGGGGCCGCCCGCGCCACCCGTCATCCGCCGCATGAAAAACATCAACACGAAGATAATCATCAGAATCGGCCAGGCAGAGAACAGGATATGCCAGAACGTGTCGTCGCCATCCTTGTAGCCGACTTCGGCGGTGATGTTCTTTTCGGCCACCATCCGGTCATAGAAGTCGGAAAACTTGTCCGCCGAAGGAATTTTCACAAACACTTTCGGGTTTAGGCCCACCTGTTCTATTTCTTTCCGGGTGAAAATCATTTCCCGGCGGTCGTTTTTAACCGTTGCCTCCAGCAGGTCTTTCTTGTTGTAAACGACCAGTTTTTCAAAGACGTCTTCCTGCGTCCAGCGCTGGAATTCCGTCCATCCGATTTCCCGTGTAGTCGAAAAATCGTTCATCACAAACAGCCCAATCAGCACGATGACCGCCAGGCCATATAACAGATAGGGGTTAAAGCGGACTTTCGGTTTGCCGTTTTTCGATGTGTTATTGTTACCATTATTTTCCATACCTATATCCTCATGTCAAGTCATTGCGGGTCGGGAATTTCGGTGAGGTTTGAATCGGCCCAAAGATGTTCCAGGTCATAGAACGAGCGCTGTTCCGGCAGGAAAATATGCACGAGTACGCTGCCGTAATCCATGCCGATCCACGACGAATGGCGGTTGCCGTCCATCGAGAGCAAGCGTTTACCCGTGTCGGCACGCACCGTGTCCCACACCGAATCCGACAGCGACGAGACTTGCGTCAAACTGTTTCCCTCACAAATAATCATATATTCACAAATAGCGCCGGAAAGTTGTGTCAAATCTACCATTGTAATTTTCCTCCCCTTCTTCTCCTGCATCCCTTTTACTACTGCCTCTACAAGCTCTTTTGTTTGATTCATCCTGTAACTTTTCATTTCCCGGCTACAAAGATAACCCATTATTTATAAACAAAGAGGTTCCTGCCCGGTCATTTACATTCATTCACGATGCGGAGAAAGTGAGGGCGCTGTCTCTTCTTTTACTGATCTATAACTTTCTCGCCGTATTCTTAATCATCCTGAAGGGTCTGTTTTTTTCCGACCGGGGAAATGCGGTCACGCTAAAAACTCCAAACGCTTCGCTCCGCAGAGAAAAGAGAAAGGTCCGCGAATGAACGCGAATATCCGCGAATCTTTTTATTCGCGTTCATTCGCGTGCATTCGCGGACCACTTTCGAGTTTTCCGGGATATTTCCCGGAAACTTCGTACCGGTATCCGAAAACCTCGGATCGGTATCCGGAAACTTCGTACCGGTATCCGGAAACTTCGGATCGGTATCCGGAAACTTCGTACCGGTATCCGAAAACTTCGTACCGGTATCCGGAAACCTCGGATCGGTATCCGAAAACTTCGTACCGGTATCCGAAAACTTCGGATCGGTATCCGGAAACTTCGGATCGGTATCCGAAAACTTCGTACCGGTATCCGAAAACTTCGTACCGGTATCCGGAAACTTCGTACCGGTATCCGAAAACCTCGGATCGGTATCCGGAAACTTCGGACTGGTATCCGAAAACTTCGGACAGGCTATTTTAAGGCGAAAATAGACGGTTTTTAGAGGTTCCTTAGTTTGAAGAGGAAAAGTACCGGATTAGCCGTTTCGCTGCGCCCCGGAAAGGCGCGGGCGACCTCTTTTCCCGACTTCCAGTAACCGTATTCGTGGCTGTGCATATCCACGGCTTGCAGGCTTGTGACTAAACCGGTTTGATAGAAATCGTCCTTAAAGCCGTGCAACGGGTATGCCTTCTCTTTTTCCCGGTCATAGAGGAACAAATAGTTTTCCTGTTCCGAGACGTTTTCCCGGTAGGAGGCAAACAGAAACCGGCCGTTCGAGCGTACCGGCATCAGCTGTAACGTGCCGGGCGCACCGGCGGGCGGAAGCAGGTTACCGGAAAGCAGGTGAAGCGTATCCGGCAGGATGGTTTCCTTCGACGAAAACGGCGTATAGGCATAGAGCGTGTTTCCTTCGACCGACAGCTCAAGCGAATGGCTGCATGGCAGGGAAAAACGTCCCAGGCTGGCTTCGGTCAACTTGTAAACCTCCTCTATCTGCCCGGAAAAGTCCATCCTGGCAACCCGTTTTTCAAAATGGTGATCCGGCGTCAGGCGTTCGGTCGCAATCCATAGCGAATCGTCGTGGCAGGCAATACCCAGAATGGTTTGTCCCGGCATATCCGTTCCCAAATCGATCCGGAAAAGCGCCTGCCCGCCGTAGGTGAAACCGTGAAGCTGCCGGAGGCTGTTCAATACGATCACTTGTTTCCGTCCGGGATTGAGGGCAAAGTCGCAGACAGGGTGGCCGGCAGCCGTCGAAAGGGAGTTCCCGAACGCGCCCGTACGGTCGAAATGATACATCCCGTTTTCGCTCCGGACAAAAATATCCCGTCCGTCGCATTTCACCTGCCGCACTTCTCCGAAGCGGCAAAAGTCGCTTGTCTCCAGCGGAACGGCTACGACTTCCGAGGAAATCTCCGACAATCCGTTTACTATTTCGACTCCATCGGCAGCGTAATACTTCGGCCCCGGGCGGACACACGAAACAACGGCACAGAAAAGCAGGTATAAAGGTACTTTCATAAGGTTTTTTTCAGGTAGTTTGATCCGTTCAGTCGAAAGTGGCAAATGGAAAGTGGGCGGGAATGAAACAGGGTTCTCCCCAAATCTCCGGAGAACGCGCGTACAAGGGTACCGAATCCGGCGCCTCATAGGTTTCATATTCCGTCTGAATTTTATAATTTACTTCATCTACATGCTTTTGTACATTCTTCTTGTTGAAGAAAAGCGAATAACACAAGATGATTGCAAAAAAAGATAATACCAAAGGTTTCATACGTCATACATTTGTCATTAAGATGCAATTTTACATTTTAACGTTGCAAACATTGAAAATGTTGTGTGACACCGGGGAAATTCAACCGCGAACTGTGCTGTATTCAGGTACAAAACGGCGTTGTGTACGGTATAATTCTTACCTTTGTCTCCGAATTAAAACAATAACTTATGAAAAAGTATTTATGCTTATTTGTTTTCATGACCTTTGTGTTAACGGGGTGTGAAGGTCCGATGGGGCCTGCGGGCGAGCCGGGCAGGGGCTTGAATTTGGAGACGTACTACTACACCGTGGCTTCGCGCGATTGGAAAGCGGTGGGCGAGTCCGGGAAGACGACGTTTTACCAGTACATCGCAGATTTGAATCTCGGTGACGAGATTTATGATTGGGGCGATGTTTCCGTTTATATGTACCTGACGGACGACGGCAACGAGGTGCAGACGCCTCTCCCCTACTCTATTCCTCATACCGAGGGTGGTAATGATTGGACGGAATATTATACCTTCGACTTCGACCGGGGAACTGTTTCTTTCTATGCCGACTATCTCCGCGGAGAGCTTCCTCCGTCGCAGGAATTTCGTGTGGTACTGACTTGGTAAATGGCGATGGAAGGGGAACAGTTTGAAATGGTGGCCAAGACGCTGTACGGGCTGGAAGAGGTTTTGGCGGAAGAGTTGTTGGCCTTGCAGGCAAAGGAGGTCGTGGCGGGACGGCGCATGGTTTCGTTCCGGGGCGACAAGGAGTTGATGTACAGGACGAATTTGCATTGCCGGACGGCCTTGCGTATCCTCAAGTCGATCGCCTGGTTCCAGGCCGACAACGCGGGCGCTGTTTACGAGGAGGTGAAGAAAATCGAATGGGAACGCTATTTCTCGCCCAACAAGACGTTTGCCGTGGACGCGGTCATCTATTCCGAGTCGTTCAATCATTCCAAATTCGTGGCCTACCGCACCAAGGATGCCATCGTGGATCGTTTCGTCGAAAAGTCCGGGAAACGTCCTTCCGTCCGGATCAACCGGCCGGACATGTATATCCATATCCATATTTCACATCACGACTGCACCGTCTCGCTCGACAGTTCGGGCGAAAGTTTGCACCGGCGCGGCTACCGTACGGCGCAGGGCGAAGCGCCGCTGAACGAGGCGCTGGCCGCGGGGATGATTCTGCTGACCGGCTGGCGGGGCGAATCCAACTTCGTGGACCCGATGTGCGGCTCCGGCACGCTGCTGATTGAGGCGGCCATGATTGCGCTCAACATCCCGCCCGGCCTCTACCGCAGGGAATATGCTTTCGAGAAATGGAACGACTTTGACGAGGAACTGTTCTACGAAGTCTATAACGACGATTCCGGCGAACGTGACTTTGCTTTCAAGTGTTTCGGGTCGGATGTCTCGCCGGCTGCTATCGAAATGGCACGCGAAAACGTCCGCAACGCCCGCCTGATGAAATACATCGAACTGAAAACGCTGCCCTTCCAGCAGTATATTGAAGCGCCCGCGGCGGGTATCCTGGTGACGAATCCGCCCTACGGCGAACGCCTCGCAAGTGGTGATTTCCAGAACCTCTACACGATGATCGGCGAACGGCTGAAACACGTCTTCACCGGATACCAGGCCTGGATCCTGAGCTATAAAGAGGCGTTTTTTGAATACATCGGACTGCATCCCGACCGGAAAATCAAACTGATGAACGGTGCATTGGAGTGTGAATTCCGCAGCTACGAATTGTTTGCCGGAAAAAACAAGGATTACAAAGCGGCCTTGAACGAACCGCAGCCGTATCCCTCCCCCAGACCGGCAGAGGAAAAAAAGACGTATGAGGGTGGCAGACGCCCCTTCGACAAAGACCGTTCCTTTGCCGGGAAAAATAAAAGGCCCGGCGAGGGCGGCCAAAGGCTCTTTGAGCAGGAGGGGCTGTTTGACCGTCTCCGCCCCAAAGACTTGCCTCCGTACAAGAAAACATATACCAAAAGAGATGA
>JAISOP010000273.1 GCA_031275525.1 Tannerella sp. | reverse complement strand
TGCGCGACCTTGGCAAGCCCTACGGCGACGCTTCCCCCGGCCGTATCCTCACCACCCCCTCCCATTACGCTTACCTGAAAATCTCCGAAGGATGCGACCGCACCTGTTCCTACTGTTCGATACCGCTTATCACGGGCAGACACCGTTCGCGCCCGCAGGAAGAAATCCTCTCCGAAGCCCGGCAACTGGTGGAGCAGGGCGTCCGTGAGTTTCAACTGATAGCCCAGGACTTGACCTGGTATGGGTGGGACCTGTACCGGAAAATGGCTCTGCCGGAACTCGTGGAGCGCCTGTCGGACCTCCCCGGCATCGACTGGATACGGCTGCACTACGCTTATCCGGCGCAATTCCCCCACGAACTGCTGCGTGTGATGCGCGAGCGCGGGAACGTCTGCCGCTATCTGGACATCGCCCTCCAACACATCAGCGACCCCATGCTGCGAAAGATGCGG
Source organism: Tannerella sp. (assembly GCA_031275525.1). Taxonomy (GTDB): domain Bacteria; phylum Bacteroidota; class Bacteroidia; order Bacteroidales; family Tannerellaceae; genus Tannerella. Next base: position 13,923 of record JAISOP010000273.1, on the reverse strand, counting down.
CGAAACGTCACCCAGGCAGATACCTACCGGCTGATAGAGCAGATTCGCCGCGAAGTTCCGGGCATTCACCTCCGCACCACCCTGATGGTCGGCCACCCCGGAGAAACCGAACGCGACTTTGAGGAACTGCTCCGCTTCGTAGAAGACATCCGTTTCGAGCGCTTAGGCGCGTTTGCTTACAGTCACGAAACGGGCACCTACGCGCATGAACACTATTCGGACGACGTCCCCGACAACCTCAAATACGAGCGCCTGGATTGCCTGATGCGCCTGCAGGAACGCATTGCCGGCGAACAGCACGAGGCCAAAATCGGCCGAACCTTCCAGACCCTCATCGACCGCGAAGAAGACGGCTTCTACGTCGGACGCACCGAGTTCGATTCCCCCGAGATAGACCCGGAAGTGCTCGTTTGCAAAGAACAGAAACTGCGTGTCGGACATTTTTACAGGGTACAAATCGAATCGGTCGAGGCCTTTGAGTTATACGGCAAAGCGCTTAAAATAGCATAAGTAACAAGAAACGATGGGTTGCATTCAAAAAAACACCTGACTATCGGCGCACCATAAACAAGAGAATTACAAATAAAAGAAAGAAAGATTGAAGATGAAAGAGACAGATTTTACGGCAGAACTTGCCCGCCGGCTGAACTGGGACAGGCAAGAAGTGGACGCGATGTTGACCATTTTAGGCAACGTCATGGGAGAAAAATTGGGCAATATGGATGTCATCCGGATACAGGGATGGGGGCAGTTTGACACACGGGAGAGGGTCGAACGCCTGCTTGTCCATCCCGGGAATGAAAAACAGAGTACCCTGGTTCCACCAAAACGTATGGCCGGATACAAACCGGCATCCGTTTTAAAAACGTACCTCAAAACATTGGATTCTCATGAATGATATACTGACATCACAACATCTGGTCGATATTCTGGTCGGTAAAACCAGGCGCGACAGGACAGAGGTCGAAACGTTCTTTGAGGAGTTGGTCACGCTGGTCTGCGAAGGAGTCATCAACGAACAGGCCGTGGAGATAAAAGGCATCGGCGCCTTCAAAGTCCGGTTGACGAAAGAACGGACAAGCCTCGACCCCCATACGCAGGAAACGGTCATCATCCCGCCGCATCACAAACTTGCCTTTGTGCCCACAGAAAGTTTCGGCAAACGGGTGAACAGGCAATTTGAATCCTTTCCCTCCGAATCGAGGGTTATGGAAGGAGCGTTGCCTGCCGATCTGCACCTTCCGGCAGGGGATGAGGAAGAAACGGAAGAAGAAATAACAGACCATAAAAAAACAGAAACAATGGAAGATCAATATTATTCGATGCCACCTGTTCCGAGCCGCGTGCCGGAAAGAACGGAGGCCGGTGAAACCGCAAGTGCAAACGAGGAGCTTGCAGGAGGTCAACAGCCGGAAGTCACCGGCGAAGAAACGCAGTATGCCGGCGGCTTCGGTGAAGAAAAGCCGGACGAAGAGACGCAATTGCTTAGCTGTTCCCTTGAATCTTCAAGAGACGACGAAACGCAGTATGCCGGCAGTTTCGGAGAGGAAAAGCCGGACGAAGAGACGCAATTGCTTGGCTGTTCCCTTGAATCTTCAAGAGACGACGAAACGCAACTGCTTGGCTTTCCTCTTGAAGCGAAGAGTTTGAGAGACGAAGAAACACAATATGCAGGTGATTTCGGAGAAGAGAAGCCGGACGACGAGACACAACTGCTTGGTATAACTCCCGAAAACACGCGCGAGGAAGAAACACAGTTGGTGGGCAATTCCAGGGAAGAACCGGCATTGCCGACCGACAGGATTTTCAGCGATACAAACGCCGGGCCGAAAACGCCTCCGTTCAATCCGACACAGATTGCCCTCGCAATCGTCCTGTTGCTGGTTCTCGGCGGAGGAATATGGTATCTCTTTGCCACGCGCGGTTTCGGTCTGTTCCATAGAGACCAGAGCGGATGGATATCCGGCGAGTCGTTTGCTTTGCCGGGTGATTCGGCCGCACTGGAACAAGCCCGGCAGAAAGCAAACGTTGCGTCGGAAATCGACTCGGGAATCGGCGCCTTCGCCGCCGCGACAGATTCCCTCTTTCCTGCCGCCGATACGACTGCGGAATATACGTCGTCGCAGCCCAAACCGGAAAAAGCGACGAAAAAGACAGTCACAAACTCCGGGAAAAAGACCTCAAGCAGCCGGAAAGGAACGTCTGCATCGACCAAAGCCCCAGCCGCAAGTGCGTCGTCCGGCAAAACGCTGGCCAAAGTCACCATGTCGCCAGGCAGCCGCCTGACATTGCTGGCGCTGAAATACTACGGCGACAAGATTTTCTGGGTTTACATCTACGATTTCAACAAGGCGAAAATCGGATCGAATCCCGACCTCGTGCCGGCAGGCATGGAGATACTGGTTCCGGCAAAAGAGGTGTACGGAATTGATGCAAACGACGCCGATTCCCGCGAAAAGGCAAGGCAACAGCAAGCGAAAATTAAGGGAGATTCAAAAGTTCAATAATTCAATCATTCAAAAGGCTCGTTTTTTTTGAATCTTTGAATTCATTGAATGATTGAATCTTTGAATGATTGAATCATGGAATTTTAAAGTTATGAACAATTGGTTTGAATGTAAAGTATCCTACGAAAAGACGACGGAGAGTGGGATGGTGAAAAAAGTCAAGGAACCGTATCTGGTAGATGCGCTATCCTTTACGGAGGCGGAAGCACGGATTATCGAGGAACTCCGTCCGTATATCTCCGGCGAATTTACAGTAGCGGATATTAAGCGTGCCCGGTTGTCGGAACTGTTTTTCAATCCGGAGGGAGATTACTATTATAAGGTAAAAGTATTTTTCATCACCCTGGACGAAAAGAGTGGTGCGGAGAAAAGAACGGCAGCGCAAATGCTCGCGCAGGCTTCAACGGTGAAGGAAGCCATCGACGTGGTGGAAACAGGGATGAAAGGTACAATGGCCGATTATGTAATAGCGTCGGTTGCCGAGACGGCGTTGATAGACATTTTCCCCTTCTCCGCGGAGGCCAAAGAGAAGCGGGTGATAACCCTCACCCCATCCCCTGCCCCGGAACAGCCATGAGCGCCATTGCCGGAAACATTGCCCGCATCCGCTCCGGGCTGCCTGCCGGAGTGACACTCCTGGCCGTTTCCAAGTTTCATCCCGTGGAGGCGCTGCGGGAAGCATACGATGCCGGCCAACGCGTCTTCGGCGAAAACCGTGTGCAGGAGCTACTGGCCAAACAGCCCTTGCTGCCGCCGGACATCGAATGGCATCTCATCGGCACGCTGCAAACAAACAAGGTGAAATACATCGCCCCCTTCATCCATACCATTCAAAGTATCGATTCGCCGGCGCTGCTGGAGGAAGTGGACAGGCAGGCCGCCAAGTGCAACCGCAGCCTCCGCGTCTTGCTGGAAATCCACATCGCTGCGGAAGCCTCGAAACACGGTTTCAGTCCGGACGAGTGCCGGACACTGCTGCGGAACGGGCCGGCAGACGCCTGTCCGCACATCCGTATCGGCGGATTGATGGGGATGGCCTCCTTTACGGAGGACAGGGAACAGGTACGGCAGGAGTTTCGTTCTTTACGCACGCTGTTCGACGAGTTGAAACCCTTGGCCGGCGATGCCTTCAACACACTCTCGATGGGGATGAGCGGCGATTATCCGGTTGCCCTTGAGGAGGGCAGCACACTGATACGAATCGGCGCCTCGATCTTCGGCGAACGGCGCCTTTGACATGAACCCTTTTAAAGAACAGAAAATATGATAAGCTACGAGACAAAATATGCAGGATTGACCTTGAAGAATCCGTTGATAATCGGGAGTTCGGGATTGACAAACAGCGCAACGCGGAACCGGGAGTTTGAAAAGGCCGGTGCAGGGGCGATCGTCCTCAAATCGCTGTTCGAGGAACAGATGGAGATGCAGAGCGATGCACTGATGCAGGACGGGGATGCGCCCGGCGCGGCCGAATACATCCGGGGTTATGTGAAAGCCCGGCAGATGGAAGAATACCTGTCGTTGATTGAGGAAACGAAGCAGCAATGTTCGATACCGGTGATTGCGAGTATCAACTGCTACAAGGCGGATACCTGGGTCGATTTTGCCGCGCAGATGGAAACTGCCGGCGCGGATGCACTGGAATTGAATGTATTTTACCTCTACACCGATTTGGACTTCAGGCCCGGGGAAGTCGTCGAACTCTATGCCTCCATTCTGCGGAAAGTGAAAGCGAAGGTATCCATTCCCGTCATCGTGAAAATAGGAAAAAATTTCAGCAACATCCCGGCGCTGGTGAACCGGCTGAAATTGAACGGTGCGGACGGGGTCGTACTCTTCAATCGTTATTACCAGCCCGACATCAATATCCATACGATGCAGATTGTATCGGGGCAGGTGTTCAGCAGTCACTCCGACCTGAGCGAAACCCTGCGGTGGACCGCCTTCGTTTCGGGCAAAGTACCCGGCATTTCAATCGCCTCCTCCACGGGCATACACGACTGGGAAGACGTGGTGAAATGCCTGCTGGCCGGCGCCTCGGCCGTACAACTGTGCAGCGTCCTGTACACGCATGGCCCGGAAATCATTCCCCAGATGCTCACCTGTGTGGAAGAATGGATGCTCCGGACGAAATATCAGGCCATCGACGAGTTTATCGGAAAGCTGAATTTCTCCAACGTAGAGAATCACCTGCTCTATGAACGCTCCCAGTTTATGAAATACTTTTCCAACCGGGATTGAGGAGGCTGTTTCCCTTTTTCAAACCGCTCTATATCAGACCTCCATTAGAAATGCCTCCATTTCTGCATTAGAAATGCCGGCATTTCTGCATTAGAAATGCCTCCATTTCTGCATTAGAAATGCCTCCGTTTCTGCATTAGAAATGCCGGCATTTCTGCATTAGGGGAGGCAACGTCCCGCTTCATTCTTTTGAATGAAATGGAAGACAAAGGGTTGCGCAAAATTCAGGACGCCTTTCGGTCACGGGATATAAATATTCGCCAAGGTAGTTGTATAAGCCGCAAAATAGCCGGCGCCGCCACTGATATTGGTCGTGATATTGGAGGCCGGGCCGCCGAAGAACGGATTTTCGCCCCGCTTTTCCGACTGGCATTGCTGGATGAAATCATAGAAACCCTTTTCTATCCGGCTGATACACACCGTAATTTTATCGCCGGACTGCACAAACGTCACACCACGGTCTTCGTTTATCAAATCGTTTTTGTTGGATATATCGTCGAAATACATCAGCGGCATCCCGTTGAGATACTGGTCATTGATTCCCAGGTCGGAAAAGACGGTGAAGTTGGACAACTGATATTCCATCAACGTATCGTTGAGAATATAACGCATCATGTAATAATCCTCGGAGGGGCTTTCCGGCGCGTAGAGGCTCACTGCATAATGCTTGTATCCCATGAGGAGAACCGATTCTATGGCGAGGGAGTCCAGTTTAAAAGGGGAATGCATGGTCGTGACGGCTTCGTAGGTTTCCGTCCGGCCATCCCCGTCGAAATCCACTTCCACGCTCAACCGGTAGGTTACCCCCGGAACGGCGGCCATCATCTGGACAGTCTGATAATATCCCTTATCGTTCGACCGTTCCTCCATTTCAAACCTTTGACCCTCCGAGGTATGTATCTCCACGACCGCATCCGAAACGGGCCGGTTACTTTTCTCCGCAAAATACGGGGACGAACTGGAGATCCGGATCATTTGCTGCGTTTCGTACTCCGTCAAAGCGCCGTAAATAACAATCACCGGCTCCGAATCATTTGTTTTCAATTCGATAGGCGCCGTGCACGCAAGCGGTGCAAAGAGGAGCAGGAGGCAGGGAAAAAAGTGGAACAGCAGGCGTGACATAGGATTCAAAATTTGAAATTATACGTAATGGAGGGAACCACCCCGAACAAATACAGCATCTCCGCGTATGGCAGACCCGTATCGGCATTCTGGTCGTAGGTAATCATCCAGGGGTTTTTCTTCCCGTAGGCATTGTAGATAGAAAGATTCCATTCGCTCTGCCGGCGTTTGCCGGAACGGGGATGCGGAATGAAACCGATCGACAGGTCCAGCCGGTGGTAGTCGGGACGGCGGTATTCGTTGCGTCCGGAATAGATCGGGAAATATTCGCCGTTGATTTCAAAACGCCCCGAGGGATACGTAGTCGGATTGCCCGTCGCATACACCCAGGTGGCGGAGAGGTTCCATTTCTCCGAAAATGCGTAGTTGGCCACCACGTTCAAGGCATGAGTCTTGTCGTAGGGCGCCAGGTAAGTCTTTCCCCCGTTGATTGCGGGGATGGTGCGCTCGGAACGCGAGAGCGTATAGTTGAGAAAACCGGTCAGCGCACCCGTATGCTTGCGTAACATCCACTCCACCCCGTAGGCGCGGCCGGTGCCGGTACGCACCTCGCCGTCCAGGTTGGCATTCATCATCAGCGTAGCATGTTCGGCAAAATCAATCACGTGGGTCAGGTTCTTGTAATACACTTCAACGGAAGCTTCCCAGGTATTGTTTTTGAAGTTGCGGAAATAGCCCGCCGAATAGAGGTCAACGTGCTGCGGGCGAATATTGGGGCCGGCCGAAAACCAAATGTCAAGCGGCGATCCGGAAGCGGAATTATTGGCTAACTGGATGAACTGCACGTTGTGTGCGTAATTCATTTTGACCGACGAGGCTTTCGTCAGCATCCACACCACGCCCACGCGTGGCTCCACGGCCGGATAGGTGTGATAGACTTTCCCGGCCGCATATACCGCCGTGTCTATCACCTCGTACGCTTCGTTGTATTGCGGCACGGTCGCCTTTCCGAGGTTCCGGAAGAGCGACCCGCGCACGCCGTACTTGACGGTGAAATGCTCCGCAAACTTCTGTTCGTTCGATACGTACAGGCTGTATTCCAGGGCTGTGTTTGCCTCTTTCCGCAGCCCTCCGTAGCCTTCCATTGTGATGACGCCCGGATTGAAGCGGTGCAGGGTAGCCGCAGCGCCGTAGTTCAGGTTCCAGAGGTCGCCCAGAGACTGAGTGAGGTCCAGGCGCAGGCTCCAATCCCGGATGCTGGATACCCAGCGCGCCTTTGCATTCTCGAGTTTGGATTCCAGGCCATAGTCGTAGCTGGCTAAATGCAGGCCGGTCCTGGCGTACAGCGTTTCGGAGACGACGTGTCCCCAGACCAGCGATCCGGCGCCGTTGCCGTAATGAAACTCGCCCATAGTGGCGCCGAAATGGTCGATGCCGTAATAGCCGTTCACCTCCAGCCGGTCCCGGTCAGTCGGGCGATGCGTAACTTTCGCATTCAAGTCGTAGAAATAAACAGACGATTTGCGCAAGGCTTCGTTGGCCGAGAGTTTGAGAAACAGGTCGGCATAGCTACGCCGTCCGCCAACCATCCACGACGTCTTCTCTCCCAGCGGCGCCTCCACCATCAGGCGGCTCGAAATCAGTCCGATGCCGCCCACGCCCTGCAACCGTTCGGGCTGTTCGGTACGCGTCTGCACGTCGAGCAGGGACGACAGCCGTCCGCCGTGGCGCAGGGGAATATCGCCCTTGTAGAGAGAGAGGCCACTCAGCACGTCGTTGTTGAAAACCGAAAAGAAACCCAGCAGGTGAGAGGCATTGTAAACGGTCGTATTGTCAATCAGAATCAGGTTCTGGTCGGGCGAGCCGCCCCGCACGCTAAAGCCCGACCCACCTTCCGAAACGGTCTGCACGCCGGGAAGCAGCTGAATAGCCTTGAGCACATCCACCTCGCCCATCAGCGCCGGCATCCGTTTAATTTCCTTCGCGCTCAGTTCTTCCAGCCCCATCTGTACGCTGGTGATATTCCGATCCGGCGTACGTGCCGAGATTTCAACTTCCTTTAACGTCGTATTCATCTCAAGTTCAAAATCGACGATTGTATCCCGGTCGGCCCGGACCGTAATTTCCTTCCGGTGAAAACCGAGGTAAGACGAGACCAGCGTATAGGTACCCTGCTCCAGGGAAAGCGCATACATTCCCGCCTCGTCTGTTGTTGCATGAATATGATTCCATCCTTTTGCAAAAACAACCGCATCCACGAGAGGCTCCCCTGTGGATCGGTCGCTCACCTTCCCCCAAATCTGCACCGGCCGCGCACCTGCCAACTGGCACATCAGGAGGCATCCGCATAAAATATAATATTTGTTATAATTCATCGGGCACAAAGATAGGTATAAATTTGATGCGAAGCCTATCAGAGATCTAAAACGGGTACATTTCAAATGTTCACATCCCATCAAGCGGCATTCCCGGTAAGTCGTTTTCAGTGTTTCGAGACTGCCCAAAAACAGGTTCTATCGTTTTTTCCATTTCGCTACTCCATTTCTTGGGGGACTGTGTGATGGCATACGATCTTCCATCTTCATCCTTGTATTCATTGGTGTAATACATTATATTTCAGTTAATAGAAAATTCGGTTCCGTTCAAATTGCGTGCCGCCGTTCTTTCTTCCGCCCGCCATCCGGAGTTTCCGGATCGGTATACGGAATTTCCGGATCGGTATCCGAAGTTTCCGGATCGGTATACGAAGTTTCCGGATCGGTATCCGAAGTTTTCCGGTTACCGGTTCGTATTGGCCTGCTTGTAGCGGAGGCGATACGGTTTCAACCCTATCGGCTTGCATACATCGCTGTAGTTAAATCGTAAAAAGCGCTTTGAATTTAGGGAACTTCTCAAAACCTCCAACGCTGCGCTACGCTCCGCTGAGAAAGAAAAAGTGGTCCGCGAATGTACGCGAATATCCGCGAATCATTTTATTCGCGTTCATTCGCGGACATTCGCGGACTAATTCTTCTTTTTCTGCGGAGCGTAGCGTAGCGTTGGAGGGGGTTAGAGGTTCCCTTTAGTGAAATAGGGTGTAATGCTTAAAACCAAAAACGCTAATAATCTAACGAAAGACTATTAGCGTTTTGAAGAGTACCCAGACCCGGGGTCGAACCGGGATGGAAATGAATCCACTGGTGTTTGAGACCAGCGCGTCTACCGATTCCGCCATCTGGGCGTTTCCTCTTTTAACGGCGGCAAAGATAAGAATAAATTTGAATACGATAGGCGCGGAATGAAATAATTTCGCCGTTTTGTCGTTCTATCGGTGATAGAATTAAACATGACTTAGTGATAAATAATGAAAAACAGCTATTGTGTGATTATGGGTGGAGGTATAGGCAGCCGTTTTTGGCCGTTTAGCCGGGAAGACCGCCCAAAGCAGTTCCTGGATTTTTTTGGTATAGGCCGTTCGCTTTTGCAGATGACGGTTGACCGTTTTGCCCGGCTGATTCCGCTGGAAAATATTTACATCGTTACCAATCGCCGTTATGCAGCGCTGGTGAAGGAGCAATTACCGTTGTTGCGCGAGGAGCAGATTTTGCTGGAGCCGGCACGCCGGAATACGGCGCCCTGTATAGCTTATGCTTCCTATCGTATCCGGGCGCGTAACCCCAAGGCCAATATTGTCGTGGCGCCTTCCGACCATTTGATCCTCAAGGAAGAGGAGTTTGTGAAGGAGATTGAGAAGGCCCTGCATTTTGTGCAGGAGCGTCCTTCGCTGGTTACGCTGGCCATCAAACCGGGCCGCCCGGAAACGAGTTACGGCTATATTCAGAGTAGCGAGACCTGTGAAGGGGAATTTATTAAGGTGAAGACGTTTACGGAAAAGCCTAACCTTGAGCTGGCAAAAGTCTTTCAGGAGAGCGGCGAATTTTTCTGGAATTCCGGCCTTTTTGTCTGGAATGTGGATACCATTATTGCGGCCATTCACCGGTTTTTGCCTGATATTTCCGCGCGTTTTGACCTGGGTATCGACAAGTTCAATACCCCGGAGGAGGTTGCTTTTATCGGGGAACATTTCAGCTACTGTCCGAATATTTCCATTGATTACGGCGTGATGGAAAAGGCAGACAATGTTTATATGCTGTGTGTGGATTTCGGCTGGGCGGATTTGGGAACCTGGGGTTCGATGTTTGACATTGCGCCTCGCGACGAGTCCAACAATGCCGTTCTCAAGACGCGGACCTTGCTTTATGAGGCGGAGGACAATATCGTTGCGCTCGAAAATCCGGAACGCTTAGTGGTGGTACAGGGGGTGAAAGACTGTATCATTGCCGAATCGGGTAATGTGCTGCTGATTTGCCGGAAATCCGAAGAGCAGCGTATTAAACAGTATATGGCGGACGCGCAGATTAAGTTTGGCGATGAATTTAAGTGAACAACCAGTCCTTTGCACCGGGAAAAAACAGGGAAAATGGAAAGAAGGATCGGGAACCAAAGTATTGATCACGGGCGCCGGTGGATTCATCGGGCGGTTTCTGGTGGAGGAGGCGCTCAGGCGGGGATATGAAGTCTGGGCGGGAATACGTGCAACGAGTTCGCGGGCGCATTTGCCGCAGGACAGGGTTCGCTTTATAGAGTTGAAATACGATGACCCGCCGGCTCTGACGGCGCAACTGGCAACGCATGTCCGTGAACATGGCGCATGGCAGTATGTGGTTCATAATGCCGGTTTGACAAAGACCGTTCGCCGGGAAAACTTTGCGCTTGTCAATGCCGAATACACGCGGCGTGTGCTGGAGGCGCTGGAGGGCGCCGGTTGCCGGCCGCAGAAATTCTTGCTGATGAGTAGTCTGAGCAGTTATGGGGCGGGCGATGAAAAGACGCGCCGGCCCATTGCCCGCGAGGATGTCCGCCGTCCGGAAACGGCCTATGGCGAAAGCAAACGGTTGGCGGAGGATTATGTCGAACGGCAGACGGCAATTCCCTGGGTGATACTGTGTCCGACCGGCGTGTACGGCCCCGGCGAACGGGATTACCGGATGGAGATACAAAGTATCCGTGCGGGGTTCGACTTTGCCGCCGGACGAGCGCCCCAGTATCTGAGTTTCATCTATGTGAAAGACCTGGCGGAGGTGGTCTTCCGTGCGTTGGAAAACCCAGCCGGCCGGAACTGCCGCTACCTGGTGTCGGACGGCAAGACGTATTCCGATACCGAGTTTGCCCGGCTGGTTCAGCAGTTGACCGGGAGGAAACACGTCCTGCGCCTGCGCCTGCCGCTCTGGGTGGTCTTCCTCTGCTGTCTTTTTTCCGAAGGGTTCGGCCGGCTGACCGGACGCGCCATGACGCTCAATATTGATAAATACAGGATACTCAAACGGCGTAACTGGACTTGCGATAGCGAACCGTTGCGCCGTGAACTGGGCTTTTCACCCGCTTTCGACCTGCGAAGGGGACTGGAAGAAACCCTCCGTCACGAGTTTTAAAGCATGACATTACCCGAAATAAACCCTTTCTTGCTTTCAAGGTGTTTGCCTGCCGCTTTGCGCGTCGCCCTCCGGACGGCGCTGGGCTTATGCCTGATTTCATGCGCCACATCGCGTTCGTTCAAACAGGAACAAATGCTCTCGCCCAAACGGGAATTTCGCGGAGCATGGATTCAAACTGTCTTTCAGGATGATTACCGGGGCTTGACCTCGGCGTCGTTCCGGAGCCTGATGGAGGAGCGGCTCGACAAGTTGCGTGCCTGCGGCATCAATGCCGTCCTTTTCCAGGTGCGTCCCGAAGCCGATGCGTTTTACCGTTCGGCCTACGAGCCGTGGAGCCGTTTCCTGACCGGCAGGCAGGGCGTGCCTCCCGACGAGTGGGACTTCGACCCGATGGCCTTCCTGGTTGACGCCTGCCATCGCCGTAACATGGAATTTCATGCCTGGCTGAATCCCTACCGTGCCGGCACGGCGGGTTTCGGCGATTTTGCCGCCTCGCATGTCCTGCACAGGCATCCCGAATGGTTTGTCAAATACAACAACCAGACCTTGTTTGACCCCGGTGTGCCCGAATGCCGCTTTTTTATCTGCAAGGTGGTGGAAGACATCGTTTCGCGCTACGACGTGGACGCTATCCACATGGACGATTACTTTTATCCCTATCCGGCTGCCGGACAGGAGTTCCCCGACGATCTGAGTTTTGAACGCTACGGGCGGAGTAACGGCTACAAGCCGGAACAGCGCGACGAATGGCGGCGGGAAAATGTGAACCAACTGATATGGATGCTCCGGCAAACCATCCGGGAGACCAAGCCCTGGGTGCGTTTAGGCATCAGTCCTTTCGGCATCTACCGTAACCGTGGCAAAGGCAGGAAGGGCAGCCGTACCAACGGTTTGCAAAACTACGACGACCTGTATGCCGACATCCTGCTGTGGATGAAAAGCGGATGGATTGACTACTGTGCGCCGCAACTTTACTGGGAAATCGGCCATTCGTCAGCGGATTACCAGACGTTGATCCGGTGGTGGAACGATCAAAAATGCAGGACGCCGCTGTATATCGGCCAGGATGTGGCGCGTACCATGAAAGCCGGCCAGTTGGGGGAGAAAATGAGGCAATCGCGCTTGGAGGAACGGGTACAGGGAAATATCTTCTGGCCGGCCAATGAACTGCTGCGGAACAACGGCGGCGTGGCCGACAGCCTGAAACGACTGTATCACCGTTATCCGGCGTTGATCCCGGCCTACAGTGGCCTGCACGACCGGAAGCCCGGCAGGATAAAGCGTCTGCGTATGGAGCAGACCGGCCGGGGGCAAGCGCTACGGTGGGATGTGGAGGCGTCGTGCAAGGGTGAGCCGGACGAGCCGGTTTATTTCGTAATCTATCGTTTCCGGAAGGGCGAAAAGGTGAACCTCGAACAGTCGAAGGCCATCCATGCCATCACCCGCCAGACTTCCTGTCCGGTTCCGGCAGGCAATACCCCCTGTTGCTATGCCGTCACGGCGGTTGACCGTTTTCACAACGAAAGCAACGCCCGGAAAGTGTCCGTGAAATGACCGCCTCGCATGGCCCAATCCATGTTGGAACTGAATCAAAGGATTCAAGCAAAGGATTCCGGGTCAACAGCAGTCTTGCCGCCGACCGGATACTGAGGGTATTTACGCCACTCCGAAGGCGAGATACCGTAATATTTACGGAAAGCTTTCGACAGGGCATGTGGACTTTGATAGCCTGTTTGTTCTGCAATTTCCGCCAGCGTCCGGTTGGCGGTCAATCCGGACAGGGCCTTTTCCATGCGTAGCCGCTGAATATAACGTCCCGGGCATTCTCCCTGGATGGCCTTGAAAATCCGGTGAAAATGGAACCCTGAAATATGGACGGTTTCGGCCAGGTCGCGCAGGCTTATTTTTTCCTGCAAGTGTTCTTTGATGAAATGGACGGCGGTGTTGATTGCCTTCACATATTCCCGGCAGGTGACTTCACGCAACTTCCATCGCTTCGATCCGGGCTGATCCTGCTTGCGCAGGGCAAGTTCCTTTTGGACGGAGGTACGGCCATCCGCCTTTTTCGTCTTATGTAAGAACCGGATGAAAGGTTCCGCCTTCTCCGTCAGGGCCATGTCCTGGAGGGCCAAACACCCGTCCCGGAAACAGGGATGGCGGTACTCCGTATAAAGGCCGTCCCGGTTACTCCCGAAAGGTCTGGACAGGGCCGGCGGCCTTCCACAACGATGGCAAATCTTCGCGCCTGTTTGTAGGGGTTTCATACGCAAAATTCAGTATATCAGCGCAAAATTAGGTGCTATCCATACATTTGTAAAATGGATTTCCGCGGCTCGTCCGGTCGTTTTGACGTTTTCAGGAAAAACAGTTTACGAAGGGGTAGAGGTACGGGAGAAAATTCCACCCGCGGAGTAAAGTGGGGGTATTGTATGGATTTTCGCAAAAAAAAGAGTGCGAACCTCCCGGTTTTTACAAAATACAAGGTCGCTTTGAATACCAATAGACCTGTTATACCGCACGCGGTATGGATTTGTGCATTCAGGGAATAGAGCGAAGCCTTTAAGTCTTTTAGGGCTTTTAGGTCTTTTAGGGCTTTTAAGCCTCGGGGAAGCGAACTCCGCAGACGACCGGCACAACCC
>JAISOP010000166.1 GCA_031275525.1 Tannerella sp. | reverse complement strand
ATGTTTTTTGCATTACAAAGCCCGAAAATGTGCGCATACCGGGGTATGTAATCATTTTCGGGCTGAAGGAATGCGAAAAACAGACCCGTAAATGGATAGTTTATTTCTTGACAGCTCCTTAGCTGCTTGGGCGGCGATGTGCTGCGCGGTTAGGCCGAAGCGTGCTTTGAGGTAGTCGAGCGTGCCGACTTCGCCAAATTCATCGCGGATGCCGATGCGTTTCAGGCGGACGCCGGGCGCGTGTTCCGCAAGCGTTTCGGCCACGGCGGAGCCAAGCCCGTTGGTTATCTGATGGTTTTCGCAGGTGACCAGGAGGCCGGTCTTCCGGGCATACTGCAATACCAGTTCGACGTCCAGCGGTTTCACCGTGTGCATGTCCACGACGGCAGCCGAGAGGCCGTCCCTGCCCAACAGCGTCCTTGCCGCCAGCGCCTCGTTCAGGGGGATCACGCCGGAGGCTATCAAGGCCAGGTCTGTTCCGTCGGCCAGGACCTTGCCCCGGCCCAATTCGAAAGACTCGTTTTCGTCATACAGCACGTTGGCCGGCTGGCGGAAAAGGCGCATGTAGGCGCATCCCGGCGTGCGGGCGTTGCAGATGACCAGCTGCCGGAGCGATACCGGATCTCCCGGCTCGAAAACGACCGCATGGGGAATATTCCTCATCAACCCGACATCCTCGAAGCTCATGTGCGTACCGCCGTTATAGGCGGCGGCAATACCGGGGTCGGTGCCGGTCAGTTTGACCGTTTGCCGGGCATAGCCGGCGGAGATGAAAAACTGATCATAAGCCCGTCGTGCGGCGAAGCAAGCAAAGGTGTCGGCAAAGGCGATTTTGCCCGTAGCCGACAGTCCGGCCGCCACGCCCACCATGTTAGCCTCGGCCACCCCCATTTGAAAGGTGCGCTCCGGGAAACGTTCCCCGAAGGCCCGCGTGCCCGAGGCCTTCATCAGGTCGGCCTCCAGCAGGACGATACGCATATCCTCCTCCGCCAGCGCGATCAATGTCCGGGCGTAAACCGCCCGCATTTCTTTCTGTTTCATTATTCATTATCTTTTCGGCGGAAGTCCATGAAGACTCCGCTATTATTTACTCCCCGGAACCCTCCGCAAACGATTCCTGTTTATTCGCGTCCATTCGCGGACAAAAACCTTAAAATGGAGAAAGGACCGCGAATGCACGCGAATATCCGCGAATGATTCTTTCATTTCCATCTCTTGGAAATTTCCATATCATGTGATATTTTCTTCCCCGACTTCCGGGAAGGTTTTTATCACGTGATATAAACTCCCCCGAAAGCCGGGCCGATTTTTATCACGTGATATAAACACCCCCGAAAGCCGGGCCGATTTTTATCACGTGATATAAACAACCCCGACAGCCGGGCCGATTTTTATCACGTGATATAAACTCCCCCGAAAGCCGGGCCGATTTTTATCACGTGATATAAACTCCCCCGAGAGCCGGGCCGATTTTTATCACGTGATATAAACCTCCCCGAGAGCCGGGCCGATTTTTATCACGTGATATAAACTTCCCCGGGAGCCGGGCCGATTTTTATCACGTGATATAA
Organism: Tannerella sp.; assembly: GCA_031275525.1. Taxonomy (GTDB): domain Bacteria; phylum Bacteroidota; class Bacteroidia; order Bacteroidales; family Tannerellaceae; genus Tannerella. The sequence goes on along the minus strand of JAISOP010000166.1, from coordinate 3,348 downwards.
ACTCCCCCGAAAGCCGGGGGAAGAAACCCTCCCATACGAGGTTTCCCTCCCGGAACTCCCGGAAAGAGACAAACTCTGTGAAGCTGCCCGCAAGCAATGTGCGGGATAATAAAAGGCAATGTATTTTTATTTTTTTATTAACTACAAAAACGATGATTTTATGGTGAAGTTTAAAAAGCTCCGGTTTGGTAGATTGCCCAACGGAGCACATTATGATTTCTTCCTTGACTTTGATCAGGAATTGACGAACAGTCCCGACGAGGTGCTTTCGACGCTGGGGACGTGGCCCGCGCAGTTTAGAACCAACCTGGCCGAGGAAAAGAAGTGGATGGAATGGGTGGCGCAAGGCGTCCTGACCGACCGGATTGAGCAGGCCGACAAAGAGATGGATCATGACTATACGGCTATACGCAAACAGGTGCAGGCGCAGATATACAACCCCACGCCGGCCACGGTGGATGCCGCTAAGCGCGTCTATGCCATGCTACAGAAATATGGCGACGTCAACCGGAAACCCTACCGCGAAGAAGAAGGCGACCTGCGTGCCATCCTGCAGCAATTGCAGCAGGGCGGCGCCTACTGCAACGACGCTGTTCTGCTGGGCCTCGTCCCGCTCATAAGCGCCCTGCAGACCTCGCTCACCCTCTTTCAACAGCTGCTCAAGCAGCGCGGTGAGCAATCGCTGCTCAAGCCCACGACCCCCTTTTCCAAGGTGCGACGGAACGTACAGGACACCTATTACCCGATGGTCGATCTTATCGACGCCGGCGCGTTGCTCAACACCTCGTCCGCCTTCGCTACCTTTATTAATCACCTCAACCCGATGATTGACATGCTCAACGCGGAGTTCAGTCCCGTCAAGCACGACATCTCCGAATGTGAACCCGAACCGATTCAGCCGCAGCAATACACCGGTTTGCCGCTCACGCCCTCGCCCGTGGTACTGTTCCGCACGCCGCACGACGGGTCCATTCGACTCGAGTTGGGTAAGGACTACAACCTTTCGTTCCGCGACAACACCGAGGTCGGCAACGCACAGTGCACCATCACCGGCAGAGGAGGTTACCGCGGACACAAAACCGTTACCTTCGTCATCATCCGTATCGTATGACGACTGAGAATGGAGAATGGAGAATGGAGAATTTTGTAATTTCCCGTCCATGTTAGGTTGTGCTCCTAGGGGCGTATCGCATACGCCCTCATTTTCCCCTCAGCGGGTGTGTCCAAATGACTCCCGTCAGCTAAAGCAAACGGCAAAAAAAGGGGGAATTGGGCTAAAGCCCCGCGGAGGCAGCGTGGAGCAAGCGGTAGCCGCTATTTCTTCTTTCCTGTCTTTTTCTACGGGAAGAAAAAAAGGGAGTAGCCGCCCATTGGCTCTGCCTCCGCGGGGCTTTAGCCCAATATTCCCCTTTTTGCCGTCTGCTTCAGCTGACGGCAGGAGGACTTTGGACACACCCTCCTACGAATCGCATCGTCATACGAATCATAAGAATCATATAATTCATACAAATCACAGTTCAGACACTATGAAAATGAATACGACCCACATTTCCGAGCCGGCGTTGTGCTGCGCCCTATCCCGTCCGATCAAGCTTTTACTTCTCCTCCTCTTCCTGCTGCCCTTTTCCCTCTCGGCGCAGTTCTATTACAACGAAACCTGCCGCGGCGACACGGGCGCTTTCAAGCCTGCCGGAACTCATGCCGGATACACCGCCGGCTCAATGGACATCGATCCGGACGGCGACGGATGGCTGCGCCTGACGGACGCCTCGTTAACGAGCCGTGGATACGTGCTGCTGGACGGCACGTTTCCTTCCAACATGGGCGTCGTCGTGGAATTTGACTTCAAGATATGGGCAAAAAATATTAGCCTTGTACCGGCCGACGGGATTAGCGTGTTCCTCTTTGACGGAGACCCTGATTCCACGTTTGCAATCGGAGCTTGGGGCGGAAGCCTCGGATATGTTAACCTGAAACCAGGCTATATGGGCGTAGGGATTGACGAATACGGCGGTTTTACGGGAGGACGGCCACATGCGATAGCTGTTCGCAACTCCGCCTACGAGAGGGTGAGCACCACCGCAGATTCGCTTAAGAATATCACAGAACTCGGCGACAAAACGTTGCTTGCATGGACAGTCTCCACGCCGACACGTCCCACGGACGCCCAAATCTACCGTAGGGTAAAAATCGAGATGGATCCCATTACCGGCGACGACGAAGGCATGTTCGTCACCGTTTACCTGAAAACATCGACCGGCGGCGATTATGTGAAGATTATCGACTCGGTAGAGGTCATCCAGCCCACGCCCCCGACGCTCAGGCTCGGATTTGCCGCAAGTACCGGAAGCCACTGGGCTTATCACGAGGTGCGCGACGTGATCATCCGCACGCCGGGCGACATGCAGGTGTTCAAGTCCATAGACGAATGCGCCCCGCCGAATGACGTCAGAATCCATACCCGCGTCGTAAACAATACCACCTCGGAGGTGAACGGCATTGTCATGAACGACACGCTGCCGGCAAACTTCGAGGTCGATAGCTTTAGGATCATCCAGCCCTCCTCCGGCAGCGGGCTAACCCCCGCCAAATTCGAGGTCGGCGACCGCTGGGTTTACATTTGGACGGTCACCGTCCCGGCCAACGACAATATCCAAATCACCTACTACGGCCACTTCGACGCCATCCCGCCGGAAGAAAGCTATACGAGCAGCGTCATCCTGTCTGATCTCCCGGATGGTTTCGTGGACCCCAACACGGCCGACAACTACGCCACCGTTACCGGCCTGTTTTACCTGCTTTCCGCCCCGGCCGTGGATGTGCTGCTCACGAACAGTCCCGCCACGCTGACCGTTTCGGCCACAAACAGCCCGCGCGTCACGTCATACGCCTGGGCGCAGTCGGTCGATAACGGCGGCGCCTGGACGCCCCTGGCCTCCACCTCCGCATCGCACACGCATACGGCGGGCAAAATGTCTCTCCTTGTCCGCTGTATTGCCCGGTGGGACACGGGCTGCAGCGACACGCTCGTTTTCCGGTGCATCCCCGCACCCGACAACATCGGCGAATCCCAGTGTTTCATTGATATTCCCTCCATCACCTGGAGCATGAAGGAAGCATTTAAAAGCGATGCGTCCAGACAGAAAATGACGGCCTATACCACGCCGCTGGTCGGCGATCTGGACGGCGACGGGAAACCGGAAGTGATTGTCTATAATTTTCTCGACGGCAACGACCCGCGAACGGTCGATTCGGTCTATGTATTCTGGGGACACGACCGGGCGAATCCGACAAGGTTTAAAATTCCGACGACCAGCTACATGCATCCGATGGGCGCACTGGCCAGGG
>JAISOP010000284.1 GCA_031275525.1 Tannerella sp. | reverse complement strand
GGCGCGGACTTATCGCCGCACGGCGCGGGTTTAGCGCCGCCCGGCGGAGGTTTAGCGCCGCACGGCGGAGGGTCAGCGCCGCGCGGCGCTGGCTGGGCGCCGCGCGGCGCTGACTTAACGCCGCGCGGCGCTGAGTCAGCGCGGTGCGGCGGAGGTTTAGCGCGGTGCGGCGGAGAATTGGCAGGAGGCTCCGGAAAACGGAAATTCCGTACCTGCAACTTGCGGGCACACAAAGACGGTCCGGCGTTTTGTGCAGCCGGACAGCATACAGATCAGGCGAAATCGCCCTTAGATCAACGAATGTTTTATAAAATATTGGGAATCCCCCCCCCCCCCGTATAACTTTCGTTAACGCCTGGGAGGTTGTTTCGGACAAGTGGTAGTGGTGGAAGCGTGGGCCGGACAGCGCAGATACCTTTTTCAGCGTATCACGGCATGTCCCCTCCCGTATGAACCTCCTGCGGAGAATCGTCCTCCGCAGGGAAAGGGAGAGAGTCATCAGCGCGGCCAAGGAGCGTGTGCCGATGAACCGCAATTGCCTGATAAAGTTTTTTTGTACTGTCATTATTTTACAAATTCAAACCAACGGCGGCAAAGATAGGAGAAAAAAACAGTTGCCGGCAAAAGCCATCTCTTAATTCTTTTCTTAAATAAAACTACTCGTCACAAGGTTAGAGAACAAGAGAGGCTGCCGGAAGGTGAGTAAGCCTTCTGAAGAGCACGGAGATGGAAATAATACGAATCTCAGTCATGCACATCGTAAGAAGTTTTGTACTTTTGCGGCATATTTCAAAAGTTTGTTCAAATGAGTTCAAATAGACCCTTTCTCGTTTTTTCGGGAACCCATTCCCACTACCTGGCAGAAAAAATCTGCCACAGCCTGAAGTGTCCGCTGGGACAAATGAATGTGGAACATTTTGCGGACGGCGAGTTTTCCGTTTCCTACGAGGAGTCCATTCGCGGCAGGGATGTTTTCCTGGTGCAGTCCACCTGCCCCAATTCCGATAACTTGATGGAACTGTTGCTGATGATGGATGCGGCGAAGCGGGCTTCGGCACATTCGATCATCGCCGTCATCCCTTACTTCGGCTGGGCGCGTCAGGACAGGAAAGACAAGCCCCGCGTTTCCATCGGGGCAAAACTGATTGCCGACCTCCTGGGCGTGGCGGGGTTGAACCGGCTCATAACAATGGATCTACATGCCGACCAGATTCAGGGATTCTTCAATGTGCCGGTAGATCATTTGTACGCTTCAACCGTTTTTCTGCCGTTTATCAAGTCGGCTTTTTCGCTCGAAAACCTCGTGATCGCTACGCCGGACGTGGGCGGCAGCAAACGCGCCAGTAATTATTCCAAATACTTCAAAATACCGATGGTCATTTGCCACAAGTCGCGTGCGAAGGCGAACGAAATATCCGACATGAAAATCATCGGCGAGGTGGCGAACAAGGATGTGCTGCTGGTGGATGATATTGTGGATACGGCCGGTACGATAACCACAGCAGCCGACTTGATGATTGAGAACGGCGCCAAATCCGTTCGCGCCCTGGCCAGCCATGCCGTGATGTCCGACCCTGCCTCCCTGCGCGTCGATCAGTCGGCCCTGTCGGAAATCATCTTTACCGATTCCATTCCTTACACCAAGAAAAGCGAAAAGGTGACCATTCTTTCGGTTGCCGGGATGTTTGCCGAATCCATCCGCCGCGTATGCCGCAACGAATCCATCAGTTCGCTTTATACCATGTGAATTGTGAATTGAGAATGAATTATGCAACATTTCATTCTCCATTCTCCATTCTCAATTCTTTATTCAATTCGTTTGTATTTTTGCTGTGCGGTGCGGCTGGAGCAGGCGTTGAAATGCCACCACTCGCTGGAGATGGTGGTGAAGCCGGCCCGACGCATGACGCGGCGTAGTAGCCGACGGTTCTCGTAGTCTTCACGGTTGATCCGGCCGGATTGCAACAGAGCCTCTTCCTTGTCCGTGTTTGCTTCTACCCCGAAATAGTCGAAGAGCGTGCCCATCGGGAGAGGGCGGCCGGTGTGGTCTAAAATCGTGACATCCACAGCCATTCCGTAGTTATGGCGTCCGCTTTTCTTTTGAGGATTGGAGACATAATAAGCCCGTGGCGTGCCGCGCACCTGCTCCCACATCAACCGCTGGACGGCCATCGGACGCGCCGCATCATAGACAAGCAGTGTATAGCCCGGATGTTCCTCCCGCAGATACTGCTGCGCCTTGACCAGCATCCTTGCCGCATCGGGATGCAACCAGGCCCTGGTAGCGCCCTGATACACGGCCTTGCTCATGAAATTGACCGGCGTGGCGTAGGCCAGGCGTACCTGGATGGTCGAGTCGAGCGTCCGGACATCCACCATTCCGCTTTCCTGCATCCGTTTGTCCCAGTCTTCCGCGTGACTGCCCGGGGAAAAGAGCAGCAGCAGGTACGGCAACCAACCGCAAGCGCGTCTCCCAATCCCGATGGGTATGCTTTTACTCATCTTGCTGTCAAAAAAAAGATGCCTTCTCCCTTGCGGGAGAGACATCCCTTTTGATCCTTCATAAATCTCAAGTTGTCGAGTTCAATGCCGAACCTTCCTCCCCCCAAGGTCCGTTATTTCAGTCCCAGTTTGGTCTTTACAAAGGGAGTGGCGTCCACAACCGTGCTTCCAACATAAAGCAGCGCCTGTGGATTGATGATGACGGTATATCCCTTTTCATCGCCTACGGCCTTGATGGCATTCTGTAATTTTTCCCGCACAGGAGCGTACAGTTCTTCCGCTTGTCTTTCCTGATCTTGACGGGCGCTGGGCACGTAGTTCTGGATCCGGGTATCCAGGTCCTGGATTTCCTGCTGGCGGCGCAGTTTGATGTTTTCCGTCAGCGAATCCTGTTGCGCCATATAATCCGTATATTTCTTCTGATATTCGTCCGTCATTACCTTCAAATCCCTCTCATACTGCTCGTTTAATGCGGCCAGTTTGGTCTCTACTTCCGAGACTTCCGGCATCCCATTGAATATTTCCATCTGATTGATAATGGCAATCTTCACCTCCTGTGCACAAAGCCCCAGCGGGAGCAGTGCCAACCATAGAACTATTAGTCTTTTCATTTTAGCTGTCTTATTTAGTTTATTATTTTGTTTATCCGATCTTGTATGTTGTTTCTCAAACGTTTTGCGTGCAAAGGTAGCATTTATTTCGAATATCCCAGTTTCACAAGTACTTCATTGCTAATGTCAATCTTGGGCGAGGCAAAGATCAGGCTCATGGCCGACGCACGGTCCACTACAGCCTGGTATCCCTTGTCTTCGGCGATTTCCTTCACGGCGTTGTAAATCTCGTCCTGAATCGGTTTCATCAGGCTGTTCCGTTTCTGGTACAATTCGCCTTCCGCCCCGAAGTATTTGCGTTTCAAGTCCTGCGCTTCCTGCTCCTTTTTGACGATTTCCTCCTCGCGCCGGCTTTTCATCTCTGCCGAAAGAAACACCAAGTCGCTTTGATAGCTCTTGTACAGGTTTTGGGCTTCCTGCTGAAGCGCTTCTATTTCGTTTTGCCATTTCTTCGAGAGTTGCGAGAGTTGCTCGTTGGTCATTTCGTATGCCGGAATATTTTTCAGGATATATTCCATATCAATCAGCGCAAATTTCTGCGCCGTGGTTGCCAGTGAAAACAACACCAGCATGGCTGTCAATAAAATACTTTTCCGTTTCATAAGTCATTCTTTATTTTATGGTTTCGCATTTCTGCCTGCAAAGATAGGCAAGAGTTTCATCTGTTACACCGGATTACGCTAAATTAACAGGAGTGGTCAGTGGTTGGTGGTCAGTGGTTAGTTCA
>JAISOP010000226.1 GCA_031275525.1 Tannerella sp. | reverse complement strand
TTTTTGCAGTACAAAGCCCGAAAATGTGCGCATACCGGGGTATGTAATCATTTTCGGGCTGAAGGAATGCGAAAAACAGACCCGTAAATGGATGGTTTATTTCTTGACAGCTCCTAAATGTATAACCACTAATTTCGATTTTGTAGTGCAGTAGGGAACCTCTAAAACCCCTCCCCGGCCCTCCCCACAAGCCGTCTTCCCTAATGCAGAAACGCCGACACTTCTAATGCAGAAATGGAGGCATTTCTAATGGAGGTCTGATATAGAGCGGTTTGAGAAAGGGGGGGGGGGACGACCTCTTCATCCGCAGGTCGCAGGGGGGCATGGCAATTTCTCAAACCGCTCTGTATCAGACCGCCATTAGGCTCGTCGACGAGTATGCATTATACTCGTCGGCAAGTATGCATTAGACTCGTTGACGAGTATGCATTAGACTCGTCGATGAGTATGCACTATACTCGTTGACGAGTATGCATTAGGAAAGGAGCCTGTCCCTGGAAGGCGGCTTCCCTGTTCATTCTTTCGATTGGAAGGGATGACCCAGGGAGGCGCAACATGCATAGCGCCTCAACAAAAAGAATGAACCTGCCGCCTGCCATTTTGTCGATTGGCAGGGTTTTTGCAGATAGAATACATGAACAACTTAAGAAAGAAAGAATTATGATTATGACATCTTCCTTGTACTGGGTAATCTTCATCGGTATTGCATTACTCAGTTGGATCGTTTCGGCACGGCTGAAGTCGAAGTTTGAGAAATACTCGAAAATCCCGTTGCCGGCCGGTATGACGGGACGCGAGGTGGCGGAACGGATGCTGCGTGAAAACGGTATATATGACGTGAAGGTTACCTCTGTGGCCGGTCACCTGACCGACCACTACAATCCGCTCCATAAAACGGTAAACCTCAGTCAGTCGGTATTCCACAGCAACAGCATCGCAGCCGCAGCCGTGGCCGCCCACGAGTGCGGCCACGCCCTGCAACACGCCAAGGCGTATGCACCCCTGAAGATGCGGTCGGCGCTGGTGCCGGTCGTAAGTTTTTCATCCAACATCGTCCAGTGGGTATTGCTGGGCGGAATGCTCACGCTGAACATCTTCCCGCAACTCCTGCTTCTGGGTATCCTCCTGTTTGCCCTGACGACGCTCTTCAGTTTCATCACCCTTCCGGTGGAAATCAACGCCAGTTGGCGGGCGCTGGCCTGGTTGCGCAGCACGGGCATCACCAACGCGGCGACGCACGGAAAGGCCGAGGATGCACTGCGTTCGGCTGCCTACACCTATGTGGTGGCAGCGCTGGGGTCGCTCGCCATGCTGCTTTACTACGTGATGATCTTCCTGGGAGGAAGACGCCGTTAACTCCATTGCCGGATATGATACGGAAGCCATCTATTCCCAAGGGAACGCGGGATTTTACGCCGGAAGAAACGGCGAAGCGCAACTACATTTTCAACACCATTCGCGACGTATATCACCTGTTCGGTTTTCGGCAGATCGAAACGCCCGCCATGGAAAACCTCTCCACCCTGACGGGAAAGTATGGGGAGGAAGGTGACAAGCTGCTGTTCCGGATACTCAATTCGGGCGATTGCTTTGCCGGCATCACGGACGAGGAATTGCAGGAAAGGAACCCCGTCCGCTTTGCGGCGAAGGCCTGCGAAAAAGGGCTGCGTTATGACCTGACGGTACCCTTTGCCCGTTTCGTCGTGCAGCGCCGCAACGAACTCACGTTCCCTTTCAAGCGCTACCAGATACAGCCGGTCTGGCGAGCCGACCGCCCACAGAAGGGGCGTTACCGCGAGTTTTACCAGTGCGACGGTGACGTCGTCGGGTCGGATTCGCTACTCAACGAGGTGGAACTGATACAAATCATGGACGAAGTCTTCCGCCGTTTCGGGATTCGCGTCTGCATCCGGATGAACAACCGGAAGATACTCACCGGCATGGCCGAGATCATCGGCGAAGCCGGGCGCATGGCCGACATCACGGTAGCCATCGACAAACTGGACAAAATCGGACAGGACAGCGTCAACGCCGAATTGCGCGGCAAAGGCTTATCCGAAACGGCTATTGCCCGCCTGCAACCCCTGATTGGCCTGACGGGAACCGCCCGCGAAAAACTGGCCGCGCTGACCGGCCTGCTGTCCTCTTCCGCCGCGGGGTTGAAGGGCATTGAAGAAACCGGATTTATTCTCGACCGCATCGAGCATCTTCCGTTGACGGCTACGCTCGAACTGGATTTGACCCTGGCACGCGGACTGAGTTATTATACCGGCGCCATTTTCGAGGTGAAGGCGCAGGAAGTCGAAATCGGCAGCCTCACCGGAGGTGGACGGTATGACAATCTGACAGGCGTTTTTGGCATGGACGGTCTTTCCGGCGTAGGCATTTCCTTCGGCGCCGACCGCATCTATGATGTGCTGAACCGGCTCAACCTCTATCCCGAAGAAGCGCAGCAGAGTACGCAGTTGTTGTTCGTCAATTTCGGGGAAAGGGAAGAGGCCTGGCTGCTGCCGCTGGTCGCCCGTGCCCGTGCCGCCGGCATCCGCACGGAAATCTATCCCGAGGCTGCCAAAATCAAGAAACAGATGAGTTATGCCGATGCGAAAAAAATACCCTTTGTGGCCCTTGCCGGCGAAACGGAAATGGCGGCCGGCGTCCTCCTGCTGAAAGACATGGCCACCGGCCGGCAAACCCAACTGATGCCGGAGGAAATCATTGAACTTTTAAAGAAGAAAAGGTGAGCATCCGGCATTCCCGCCAAGGTATGAAGAAAAGATGATACGCCGAATGGTTGTTTTGGGAGGGTTGTTGCTCTTGTGTTCACCCCTGATGCGTGCCCAGAAGGTGGGGTTGGTATTGAGTGGTGGCGGCGCAAAGGGAGCAGCGCACATAGGGGTGATCAAGGCGCTGGAGGAGCATCAGGTGCCGATAGACTATGTGGCCGGGACATCCATTGGCGCCATTATCGGCAGCCTGTATGCAACGGGCTATACTCCGGACGAGATACTGGCGCTGATACAGTCGGACGAATTCGGCTACTGGCAACGGGGTGACATCGAAGGCGACTACATCTACTATTTCAAGAAACCGGACGACACGCCTGATTTCATGCGTTTCTCCATCGATTTGTCCGATTCCCTTCACTTGGCAAAAACACGATTCCTGCCGCAAAGCCTGATTGACCCGATACAGATGAATCAGGCCTTCATGAGCCTGTATGCGCAGGCAACCGCCAAATCGGCCTGGAACTTCGACGCCCTGTTTGTTCCTTTCCGCTGCATAAGTTCGGACATATACAACAAGAAAGCGATCGTCTGGCGAAACGGCGACCTGGGCGACGCCGTACGTTCTTCGATGACGTTTCCGTTTGTTTTCAAACCGATATGGAAAAACGGCATTCCGCTGTTCGACGGAGGGATTTACAATAATTTCCCGGTAGAGGTGATAAAGGAAGAATTTCATCCGGATTTTATCTTCGGTTCGGCCGTCGTGGGACAGCACACGGTCCCTTCCGAAAATCCCTTAAGCCAACTCGAAAAGATGATCATGCAGCACACGGACTATACGGTGGAGGAAGAAGACGGGATGAGGATTTGGTTCGATTTCCCGGACGTTTCGCTGCTGGATTTCCAGCGGGCGCAGGAGTTGGTGGAAATCGGGTACCGGCAGACGCTGGCGCTGATGGATTCCATCCGGCAGCGGGTGACGAGGCGCATCGACCCGCAAGAGCTTGCCCGGCGCCGGCAAACCTACAAGGAGAGTTTGCCTCCCCTGCGATTCAAGAACATATACATCACGGGCGTTTCGGATGCCCAGCGAAAATACATCGACGTGCAACTCAGGAAAGACATCAACGGGGAGTTTTCGATGGAAACATTTAAGCGTGCCTACTTCAAGATGCTGTCCGACTCCAAAATCCGGGAAATCATTCCGAAGGCCGTCTATAACCGGAAGAACAGGAACTTCGACCTCTACCTGGATGTCCGGATGGGTAACGAAATAAAGGTCGCCATCGGCGGAAACATCTCTTCCCACCAAGCCAACCAGTTGTATCTGGGCGTGGGATACCAGCAACTCAGCGAATATGCAACCGAGATTCACGCCGATTTCCAGATGGGTAATTTGTACAGCGGCGCCTCGCTGAACGGCCGTATCTACCTGCCCACCAGCCTCCCGATGTACCTGCACCTACAGGGTGTTTACTCGCTGCGCAATTATTCGCGAAGCCAGTCCCTGTTTTATGAAGACCTGTTGCCGGCATTCATCAAGCAGCGGGAAAAGTTTGTCAGGCTGGAAATGGGATGGCCTTTCCTGAAACGTTCCAAGGCCGAAATCGGGGCGGCCTTCGGACGCCTGAGCGACAACTATTTTCAGAGCCGTCCCACGTCGTATGCCACGTCGGAATTTGACGGAAGCCATTACGATCTGTTTCATACCTTTTTGCGGCTGGAACAAAATTCGCTGAACATCAAACAGTATCCCACCGCCGGAAGACAGCAGTTCCTGCTGACGCAATATTTTTCCGGTCGGGAATCGTATCAGCCCTTCAACCAGCCGTCTGCCGAGAACCGTTCGCACAGGTGGATACAACTCAAGGGGCGGTGGCTGAGTTATCCCGCCTTGAGCCATCGCGTCCGGCTGGGTTTGATGGGTGAAGCCCTCTTTTCCACCAAACAACTGATGAGCAATTACACGGCTTCGATCTTGCAGGCGCCGGCATTTACCCCGACGCCCCACAGCAAAGTGGTTTTTAACGAATCGTTTCGTTCCAGTCAGTACGTTGCGGTCGGAGTCATGCCTGTTTTCATGCTGAACAAGTTTTTCCACGTACGGGTAGAAGCGTACGGTTTCATGCCCGTTCGGTCCATCGGGAAAGGGTTGTTTTCGACGGAAACGAATACGGACTATCCGCATTACGAAAAGGCCTTTGACTCGTTTAGTTACATGGCGGAGAGTTCGCTGGTATTACAATTGCCGTTCGTGTCGGTCAGTCTGTTTGCCAACGGATACAGCTATCCGAAAAATAACTTCAATTTCGGGTTGAATATCGGATATTTACTGTTTAACCGCGGTTTTTTTGAATAAGTTTCTTTGGGAGAAACAAAAACAAGTCGTATCTTTGTACCCGGAAATCAGAAATCAACAGGCCCCGTAGCTCAACTGAATAGAGCATCTGACTACGGATCAGAAGGTTACAGGTTTGAATCCTGTCGGGGTCACTTCTTCAAGACATATCGTTCAATCAAAAAACGGTATGTCTTTTTTGTGTAGTGCAGGCAGCGCCTTCGCCGAGTGGGGCCAATCAACCTCTTTCCATCACCTCCATCCTTCACCGGGATTTCCGTTCCAGAAAAAGCGACGCCCAGCAACAGGCTCTTCCCGGTATAGGGACCGTATAAATACAGGAAGAGTTACCACGCCTCCATGTATAAATATAATGTCCGACCTTGATTCGCCTGATTACAGGATTCTCAGGATAACCTCCTATACGGAAATAATCCTGAGAATCCTGTAATCAGGCGAATCAAGGTCGGACAATTTTATACTGCCCACGGCATGGTTTTGTGCATGGGATAGGATGCGGGCGGGAGAAGGAGATTCCCGGTTCTACCGGGTGATGCTTCCCCGGCAGGATACGGTTTGCCCAACCGGGCGCCGAGGCCGGTATTCATCCCGGGAAATATGCCGTAAAGCGCTTATTTTAAGTATCAAAACACATTCGCGGAGGGTGAATTTCCCCGGAGAAATGGCCGATTCCTCCGGAGAAATTGTTGATTTCCCCGGGGAAATTGTCGGATTCCGCATTCCTCCCGGACGGGAATATGGAACTTATGCCGTACCAAGTATGATTTTGTGCATGACCGGTTCGGCGGAGCTCGGTTCCGTCGAGTCTTTGAGACTCCGGTTGATTCCCCGGCGGGATCATATCCGTGCACAAAACCATGCCGCGTGCGGTATAATTACAACAGCCTTACCGGCCCAATCATTCCTACCGGCTGCCAGGGTTGGCGGCGTGTCCAGTTGTGTCCGGTCAGGTTATCCGGCGAGGATTTCAGGTAGTTTCCGACCGTCGTCGTGACTTTTACCTCAATCGTTTTGTGCGCGGATTTGGCCAGATGTTCCGGGAGGCGGTACAGATGCCGTCCATACCATTGGCAACCGAGCGATTCGCCGTTGACCGTCACCTCCGACACACCATATACCCGTCCCAAGTCCAGGTAAGACCTGACTGCCGCATCGTCCACCTCCCGGGTGTAGTACAGGTGACCGGCAAAGGACTGCGTTTGCGGGTCGCCGGCCAGATCGAACAGGGAAGCCTGTTCGCGCGTTTCCTTTCGGCCGTTGATATGTTCCAGGCGGATGTTCCATCCGTCGCCGAATTCGAGACCTTCGTCCGGTGGAGCGGCCAAGGCTGTGCCTTCGGCAGATGCCTTTTCAAACACAATCAGTTGCGAAGTGGCGGGATACAAATCGACCGTCAGTGTCCGGTCTTTGAAGGATGGATACGGACGTTTTTCACCCGTTTCTGCATCCCAGAGCAGCGGTTTACGGCCGCCGGCGGCCGCAAACCGGACGTCGGTGACGATTCGTTGGTCGAAACTGTAATTGACAATGAAAAGAAACTCCCGGTCGTTCGTCCGGTGGCGAATCTGGCTGAGGAAGGGACTCGGCGATTCGATATGCAGGTATGGCTCAAGGCCGCATTGCTGCTGTACGCCCCCGAACCACGCAATCAGGTCGTCGCCGGGCGCTGCGACGGTGAACAGCTTCGACGGATGGCTCTGCTTCATGGCCTCTATCGTCTGCTTCACCTTTTCGTCCCGCTCTTTGTGGTCTTTCCACCCGGGCGACCGGTGCGGTTCCTTGCCGATGAATATCACCCGACCGCCGGCGGCGGCAAACGCAGCCAGTGCTTCGGCCGTCTCCGGTTCCATGGTTTCCACTTCGATTAATATTAATGTATGGTATTTCCGCGTGTTGTAGGTCAGGAAACCTTTCTCGAACTTGCTTTGCTGTAGGATATTTTCGCTGATGTAATCACAACTGTTCCCGTTCTGGTGGATAGCTTCCCATACCTTGTACTGATATTTCGGATAGAGAAGTTCGGGGAACGGGTCACGCTGCGGGCCGTGCAGCGTCCACATATCGGCCAGCGGGTGCATGACGGCGATCTCGGCGAAGGGGTCCGTTTCCTGAAAGACGGTCGAGAGCCGCGCTTTGTATGCCGCCCAGCGTTTGAAGAACGGCCACCACGGGTTGCGTTCGTTGAAGAACGTCCCGTAGCGAATCCAGCCGGGGAAGGGCGTTTCGGGCGGACTGTAGTTGAAGCCGTGCAGGATGGAGTGGGTCACGCCGGAGAGGTTGCTCTGGTCGCCGACCACTTTGATACGCTCCAGCGTGGCGTTGAACACAGCGCTGGTATTCGTTATTTCCTCGCAGCTGACGATTTTCTTTCCGGAGAAACGGACCGCCGAGGCTACAAACTTATTGACATTGGTATAGGCCGGGTGTTGAGCGAGGTTGGTGTTTTTGGCGCCGTCGGTATTCCACAGCCAGGTCTCACACTCCGGAATATCCACCTGCAACGACGCTTCCAACGGATGAAATTCGCGCCCATAGGTCTGCACTCTCGACCGGAAGCCATGCCGGTTACACCATTGTGTATAGGGCTGCAGGAAGCGGTCGCGCATAATCTCCATGCAGGCGACAAAGAAATCGTGACGCACGCGGTCCACTTCTTCTTTGGCCTCACCCGTCAGGACCGTCGCTACGCCTCCCTCGACGGCATGACCCATGTGACCGACTCGGTAGAGGATAAACGGCAGGTAGGGCGTCACGTCATACCCTTTACGGCGTTTAAACTCCTCCGGGAAATCACGGCACCAGTTGGCGCCCTCCAATTCCATGCTGTCGCAGAACAGCGCCCGGAAACCTTTTTGTCCCTGTATAGCCGGGAAAAGATGGTCCGACATGCGGTTCAGGAATTTTTCCACCGCCTCCCGGTTGTAATGGTTCAGCACCGGGCCGGCCGCGCCGGGCGCACCGTTGATGACCGACTGGAAACCGGTGACTTTGACCAGCGTGTACAGCACATGTTCCCCTTCGGGCACGTCGATGAGGACGGTCGGACTGTTTTTGTCGAAAGGAACCGCCCGGGCGGGAGTAAATACGCTCATTTCCGGGGGCGCCAGATAAAGGGCATGTAATTCGTTCGAGGCGCCCTCGAACCTGAAACCCACCTGGGGTGAGGCTTCTTTCAGAAGGTCTTCCGTTTTGAACCGGAGGCGGGCAGGGCCTTTGACCGTCTGTCCTCCCCGCGTGAGCACCTGCGTCTGTTCCTCCGGCAGCAGGAATTCGCCGCCGAACGGCCATCCCGAACCGACAATGATATCGCAAATGATACCACGTTCTTCGGCGCCCTTCAGGGCCACCTTCACCATCTCAATCCATTCGGCACTGAGCCACCTCAAGGACGGGATACCCAAATCGTCGCCGCCCGGGAAGGCGATGGGATTGATTTCTACGCCGCCGATACCGGCTTCTTTCATGATGTCCAGTTCACGAAGGATTTCCCCGGCCGACAGTTTATCACCGTTCCACCACCAGCGGACAAACGGCTTGGAGGTCACGGGAGGATTACGGAAGAGTTCAAACAACTCGTCCCTTACGTTCTGATTGTTACTCAATTCACATCCCTGTAACAGGGGGATTCCGGCTGTCAGGAACAGTCCCGATTTAATGAATCTACGTCTTGTATAATTCATAGCAAGTAATATTTATATATTTGTTTAGTAAGTTATTAAGAATAAGTTGTCAATACATTTGGCAAATGTACAATAAAATTCAACTTTTCCATCCTTTTCTGAGATTATTTTAGTGATGTTCAATCAAATGATGGATTAATAAGGACGGACGAACGAAGGAGCGGTCAGGAAATAAACCTAATGGGTTCATTCTTTTTTTGAGGCGCCATGAATTTTGCACCTCCCTTTGTCATCCGTTCCAATCAAAAGAATGAACCGGGAAGCCGGCGTACCTAATGCATGTACGCCGACGTAGATAATGCATCTACGTTGACGTAGATAGTGCATCTACGCCGACGTAGATAATGGAGGTTTGATACAGAGCAGTTTGAGAAAGGGGAAGGCCTCTTCATCCGCAGGCCTCAGTGGGGGAATGGATGGCTGCATGGAAAAGAGGCTAACATGAATCCTGCTCAAGCGCAACAGAAAGTTTGGTTGTGGGTTTAATCCTTCATCCTTAATTTCTTTTCATCTGAAAATCTGTTCATATCGGACGTAATCACCGTTTCGCCTTTGTGCAATCCCTCTTTTACTTCTACGTAATTATAACTGCTTTCCCCTAACGTCACCTTGCGTTTTACCGCTTCGCCGCTGTTGACCACCCAAATATCATATTCGCCGGGGCCGGTATAATAGGAGCGGTTGGCAATGCGCAGCGTGTTTTCCTGTATGGCGTTGATTACATACACATCGACTTTCAGGCCTGAGCGTAACACTTCGTTCTGGTTGTCGTCAAGCAAAACGGTGAAAATGATCGTTCCGTTTTTAACGGAAGGAACCACATTCCCGATTTTGCCGCGCAGTTCTTTTCCGGGTGGTGATATAAAAAGTATGCTGTTGTAAAGAATTGGCAATCAGTGGAAGAGGTTGTATTTTTGTATATGCAAATAAAAAGAACCCTTCACTGCCCCGATTGCCGAAGTACAAGAATA
>JAISOP010000224.1 GCA_031275525.1 Tannerella sp. | reverse complement strand
ATTTTGAAAAAAAGAGGGCGCCTAAAAAAATTCGGACGCCCTCTCAAACACGCTACCTTATTCCCATCCCGGATTTTGACCGAGTGCGGGATTCTTTATCCTGTCGGTTTCGGGGATGGGGTAGAGATACTTTTTGTCGAGCCATTCGCGCGGTCCCGGGTTCCAGATCAACTCGCCCGAAGCGCCGTTGGAGAGTTGCCGCGTACCCGATTCGCTCGAAGGCGTCACGTTTACGAAGATGATGGAAGAGGTCGCGGACGAGGGGCGCTCGCCCTGGTAGAAGCAGACGTCGGCGACGCCGTCCTCGTTCAGGTCATATTCGCCCAGCGCCGGCACATAGATGCCGTTCATCGTAGCCTCCTCGAAGAGTTCGCCCAGGCGCCAGCGGACCAGGTCGTCCGGTCGCAGCCCTTCAAAGATCAGCTCGACGGCGCGTTCGCGCAAGACTTCGAGCATGACGGGGTCGGCGAAACGGTTCTTGTAGAAGGCCTGCATATACGGGTCGGCAGTTGTCGGCAGTTGCGTCAGCGAAGCGCCCGTAATCCCCGCCCGTGCGCGGAGGGCGCCGATCGTGGCCGTCCATTCGGCATCGGTCATCCGGCCCAGTTCGGCCAGCGCCTCCGCCTTGTTGAGCAGCACTTCCGCCCAGCGGAAGATGAGGTGCGCATTTTCGTTGCGGCTCTCGTCGTCGTAGGGGAAACGCTCGTCGTAGCACCCTTTGATGATCTGGTAGCCGGTGTACGACTGGTCGAGATTGGGCGGCGCTACGATGGGGGTGCCGTTTTCCGTCCGCTGGTAGTTGCCCAGACGGATGGTCTGTTGCAGGCGCGGGTCGCGATTCTTCACCTCCTCCGTGAAGGGCGTCGTCCGGTAGGCGGGGTTATCCGTAAACCGCGTACCATCGGCGTTGAGGAAGGTGTTGATATAGCGGCGCGTGAGCGACGGGCGGTTGCCGTAGGTCGGGCTGATGGTCTTGCGGTTGCGCGAACTGTATGTTGACAGGGCGGCGTCCAGCGCGACGCAGAGGATCGTCTCGTCCGCGTAGGGCGCTTTCTGGAGGAACAGTTCGCGGTAGGCGCTGGGGCCTTGGTGGAGCGAGAAACCGTCGATTTCGTTGGCCGTGGTCACGACTTCCTGAAACCATGTATCCGCCGTGCTTTGCTTGCCGTAACCGGTATGATACTTCCTCAGCGAAGCCTCGTAGAGGCAAACGCGCGTCTTGAAGGCCCTCACGACGTTCTTTGTGATGGTCGTGCAGGAGGGGTCGGACGTGGTCGTGATGTTTTCGACCGCAAAGTTCAGGTCCGCCAGCACGTGCTCCATCACCTCGAACCGGTCGGTACGCGGGCCGTAGAGCGTGGCCTCGTCGTTCACCTCGATCGTACGGTCAATCCACGGCACGTCGCCGAAGCGCTTCACCATGCCGAAATAGAAGTATGCCCGGAAGAAGCGGGCCAGCCCCAGGTAATGATTCTTCTCCGCCACGGCGCTTTTCTCGCAGTTCTCAATAAAGTAATTGATATTGCGGAGATTCGTCCACGACCATCCCGAACTGGTGACCGGGCTTAGCGCATTGGGCGAAAAGCGCGTATCCACCCCGTTACGGGCGACGAGGTCGGAATTATCGTCCACCTGGAAAACGCCGTCGTAAGGCGTGGGCAGCAATTCATAAAACGAGTTTGCATATAACTCCAGGCCGCTTTTCGACTCGAATATGGCCTGTTTGGAGGCCGTGGCCTGCGGCGCTTCGCTCAGGTCGCAGCCCGAGAGGCCTGCCAGCAGCAACGTGCCGGCGATGAGGTACTGAATATGTCTGTTCATAATTTTCATTCTTTATGTGATTCATTAAAAGCTTACCGATAAGCCGAGCGTGAGCGCCCGGAGCGGCGGGTAATTGTAGCCGTCGCCGCTCGACATGACGTCGTCACTGTTGACGCCCGTGATTTGCGTGCCGGCGCCCCAGATACTCGTCACGTCGGTATCCTTCGTAATCTTGTACAGCGGCGACCAGGTCCGAAGGTTTTCGCCGGAGATATAAACCCTGATGTCGGCGGCGCTCACCTTTTGCGTGATGCTTGCGGGAAGGGTATATCCCACGTTCAGCGTCCGCAGGCGGATGTAGGCCACGTTTTGCAGGTAGCGGTCGTTGGGCAGGCGGAGCTGCCCGCTGCCGTTCTGCGCGTTGTAGCCGGAGAGCAGCGGCAGGTAGGCATCGAAGTTTTGCAGCTCCGGGCGGAACTGTTGGTCTTCCTGCCAGCGCGGATAGTCGTTGTAGGGACGGTTATATTGTCCCCAGAAACGCGCTTCCGACGACGGGTACCACTGCTGTTTCCCCACGCCCTGGAAGAAGGCGGTCAGGAAAAAACCGCTCCAGTCGCCATGCAGCGTAAAGCTGTAAACGTAACGCGGTTCGCTGTTCCCGATGATCGTCTTGTCGCCCGAATCGCCCACGCGGTTCAGGCCCTGGTAAATCACGTCGTCACCGTCCAGGTTTTTAAACTTCAGGTCGCCCACGTAGTTGCGGCGCGTGTTATGCGCCAGGATGTTCGACTGCGAGGGCGAGGCGGCGATTTCTTCTTCGGAACGGAAAAGCCCTTCCACGCGGTAGCCCCATATCTCGCCGACGGTCTGGCCAACGTAGTAGTCGCTCAGGTCCTTATCCGGATTGTAATAGTCGGTAATGATGGCTTTCGAATCGGCCAGCGTGAAGCGCACGTCGTACAGGAACGGTTTACCGGCTAAAGAAGTCCGGTCGGTCCAGTTCAGCGACACTTCCCAGCCGGTCGTTTCCAGGTCGGCATAATTGCCTTTGGGAACGCTGGTGCCGAAGATGGCCGGCACGCTCGGCCCGACGGTGTACATATTCTTCGTCCAGCGGCGGTACAGGTCGCCTGAAAACGACAGGCGGTTCTCCAGGCTGCTGATGTCCAATCCGATATTGCCGGTCGTAGCCGTTTCCCACGTCAGGCTGTTGGGGATGACGTTGGGCTGGCTTGTGCGTTGCGGACGGACGCCGTTGAGGATGCGCTCGGACTGGCTGATGCTGAAATTCTCGCTAAACGTGTAGGGCGAGATGGAGCCGTTGCCCAGCGAGCCGTACGAAGCGCGTAGCTTGACATTCGAGAAGACGTCCGGATCGACCCGCCAGAACGATTCCTCCGACAGCCGCCACCCGGCGGATACCGACGGGAAGAAGGCCCATTGCTGGTTGTCGGGGAATTTCGACGAGCCGTCGTAGCGTCCGTTCACTTCCAACAGGTAACGTTCCTTGAAATTGTAGTTCACGCGGAAGAATCCTCCGGCGATGCGCCACTTGTTGTATCCGCCCGACGTACTGATGTTGTTGCCCAACGCGAGGTTGATGTCGCGGGCATCTTCGTACACGATGCCGTTGCGCTGCATGGTCACGCTTTGATACGTCGATTGCTCGTAGTTGTATCCGGCCAACAGGTTGAAGTTATGCGTCCGGTTGAACGATTTCACGTAGTTGGCATAGATATTCGTAGCCATGTACTGGGTCGTATTTCTCTGTTCCTGCAAGTCGTTGGTATTGGTACCGGTATAGCCGATCACGCCCTCGTAGCGGCTGTAGGGCACCTGTACGCGCACCTGCTGGTGGCTGTATTCGGTATTCTGGAAAGTGAAGTCGGCACGCAGCGTGAGGCTTTTGTCCAGGAACTCGGCTTTGAGCGCCGTTTTGTTCTTGAAAACCTTCTGTTGCAGGTCGGCGCCGCTCTTACCCAGGTACCTGTCGCCCACTGTGTAGGCGGCGGGGAACGAAAGCGTGCCGTCGGGATTGAGCAGCGGCGCCAGGGGATTCCCCTCGTCGGCGATGTTACGCCAGATGTTACTCCCCTCGCCCACGTTGATGGGCTGGTGGTAGCCCATGACGGAATATTCCGTATTGTTGTCCACCTGCAACCAATCCGTCAGTTGCACGGCGCCTTTCGCGCGGAGGTTGTACATCGAGTACTTGTCCGTGTTGTAGCGGTACAAGCCGTCTTCGCCGTTATAGCGTCCCGCCAGGTAGTAGGACGCCATCTTATTACCGCCCGTGACCGTCATGTTATGATCCTGCGCAAAGAAACTCTCCTTGTTCAGTTCCTTGTACCAGTCCGTGCTGTAATAATACTCGTAGGCTCCGGTTGTGGGGTCGATCTCGACGCGCGGCAGGCTGGGGTCTTCCCACCGGCGCTTGATTTCGGCCAGATAAGCGGGCGAGAAACTCATCGTCTTGTTGACCGCCGTCGGCGTCGTACCGTTGTCGTTCCAGCGCGACCAGGCGTCGCTGAAGCTCTGCGCCCAGAGATAGGAATCGACAATATTGTCGGGCGTCGTGGTAGGCGATTTGGAGGAGAAATTGGCCGTATAGTTCACGGTCGTTTTCCCCGTAGCCGCCGGTTTGGTCGTGATCAGTACAACGCCGAAGGCGGCACGTGCGCCGTAGATCGAGGCCGAAGCCGCAT
The DNA here is from genome assembly GCA_031275525.1 of Tannerella sp. Classification (GTDB taxonomy): domain Bacteria; phylum Bacteroidota; class Bacteroidia; order Bacteroidales; family Tannerellaceae; genus Tannerella. The sequence goes on along the minus strand of JAISOP010000224.1, from coordinate 1,703 downwards.
CCTTCAGCACGGAGACGCTTTCGATGTCATTCGGGTTCAACATGCGGGGATCGCCTTCCACGCCGTCGATCAGTATCAGCGCACTACCGCCCTGCCCGATCGAAGTCGTTCCGCGCACATTGTACGACGGCGACTGGGTCGGCTTCCCGTCCGTCATCTTGATATTCAAGTTGGGGATGGCGCCGACCAGCCCCTGCGTGACGTTCGTGATCGGGCGGCGCTCAAACACCTCGGACGTAACCTGGTCCACGGCGCCGGTCAGGTTAATCTTCCGTTGCGTACCGTACCCGACCACAACCACCTCGTCCAGCGCCTGCATATCTTCCTGCAACCTGATTACCGGGTTTTTGCCCTCTCCCCAGGCCGACACGTTGATTTCTTGCATAATATATCCGATATAAGATATTTGCAACACGGCATTGGCGGGCACGTTCAGCGAAAATTTCCCGTCCACGTCCGTCACCGTTCCATTGCCGGGAGCGCCTTTCTCGACGACATTGGCGCCGATAACAGGTTCTCCGTTCACGTCGTTCACCGTCCCCACAACCCTTTGCTGCGCAAGCACGGCAAGCGAACAATTCAGGACACACAGCAAACAAGCTATTTTCCGCCATGTAATCCTCCTACATAAAATAAAATCATTTGTCATAAATCAAGATTTAAATAGTTGATAAAAAAATCATTTATCCCGGAGCAAAACTCCTGTTTTGTGGTTACAAAAACGGGACAATGACATTAAGAAAATAAAACAATTACTCACACACTCCCAAGCCGGAGGTGTCATAATTTTCACCGGTCCCGGTCCCCGTTCCGGGCCTTCGCGAAAAGGCCGAAAAAACAGGTTTGAGGGGCCGGATACGAGGCCAGCCAACACCCTTGGAAGGTGTACGTTTTTTTCTCATTTTTCTGATAATTAGTGTGTTGTTATTCTTGTTAATCGAAAAAGCGAACAGAAAACGCCCAAATCCACACATGTAGATGTTTTTTCCACACGTGTAAACAAGTCATCCACATGTGTAGATATTTTTTCCACATCCGTGGATTCCGAGCCTTTTCCAAAGATTACGCACAAACGCGACCAAACTCCGGCAAAAAGAAGACCCGCCTCTTTTCCCCGGAGACTGTTTTGCGGCAGCGCATACAGGGTTAAAAAAAACAAACCTGCCCTCGCACGAATGCGACGGCAGGCCGTTTCTTTCGGAGGTATCGCCCTTTGCGAAAGACCTCCATCTATCATATATTCACCTAAACAACTATCATACAGGGGATTCCCCCCCCCCCCCCCTCGATTAACATATACTTACAATTTGGGAAACAGAGGGTATCAAACCTATTTTCAATCTTACGATTTGTTAGATATTCCGTCATGATAGTGTTTTCTTATTCGTTATTTGTTTATTACTAAATTTGAGGCGCAAGATAGACCATTTTTTTTGAATATCGGTTACTTTTCCTGCAAAAAAAAATCGCCGCCCCGTGTATTCCTTATTTTAACAGTTGGGTAAAAAAATAAGTATCAGTTTGTTTGAAGGAAGTCCGACCCTGAAAATGGAGTCTGTAATCAAGGCTTCGTGCGCCCGGCTGGTTAAGGAGCTGTCAAGAAATAAACCATCCATTTACGGGTCTGTTTTTCGCATTCCTTCAGCCCGAAAATGATTACATACCCCGGTATGCGCACATTTTCGGGCTTTGTACTGCAAAAA
>JAISOP010000184.1 GCA_031275525.1 Tannerella sp. | reverse complement strand
CCTGCCGCCCGTCGTGTTTTCTCCCTGCCTGAAAGGAGAACTTTCATGAATTGAGAATTGAGAATTGAGAATGAAATGGAAGTTCTCCATTCTCATTCCATTTCACCGGTCCCCATAGGTGGCATGATACAGGAAGTCCGCCAGCGCATTATCATTCTCGTATTGACGGAGGACTTCGGGGTAAAGCGGTTCACGGATATGGACATGCAGCGTTTGGCCGCGTTTGTTGAATGCTTCGGACGGCACGCGCGGAATGCGCAGTTTCCAGTTGATGCTCCCCAGCCAGTAGAAAAAGCGTGAATTGTGACATCCGAAATAAACAGGGTAAACCGGTACGTTTGCCTTGCGAATCAGTCGAATCACACTGTGTGTCCAAGGCAAATCACGTATCTGTTTCCGCTTGTTTATAAAGGACATGGCGCCGGCGGGGAAAAAGCCCATCGGATGTCCGTCCTTCAAACGTGCGAGCGCCACCCGTACGCCGCTGACGTTGGCCTGGTTGGGGCTGCCCTTGGGGTCTTTCCGGGGAACGACGGAAATGAAATTATCTGTCATCGCGCCGATTCTCGTCAGGACGCCGTTGACCATTACGCAGAAATCGTCGCGCCGCGAGGCAAAAATGTCGATCAGGATGATGCCGTCCAGCGAACCGATCGGGTGGTTCGACACGGTTATAAAGGCGCCGGGGGGGAGCGAATCGAGCCGTTCGGCGCCGTGCACTTCGTACTTTACGTCCATCAGCGGGTCTGACAGGATGGCCGACGTGAACGCTGCTCCGCGCAGATGGCAATGGTTGGCGTGTATCCGGTTGACTTTGTCCATGCCGATCCATTTCAGCAGCAGTTTTCCTAAAACACTCCCCAGCCTGCTGCTGAAAACCGGGGATAGTTCCTTCAAATCATCTATATCTATTACTGTTTTTTTCATTTCTTCATTAAAACGTGAATTTTATCCGAATTCATTGCCTGTAACTCTTTCACCGAACCGGCGGCACATTATTTCATGCTTCCGGATGGTCAGCCACAAGACCAGATTGAGTACAACCCCTTCATAAATGAAATATACCCATACATACCCGCTTAACACGACCATAAACAGGACGACGGTGCGACCGTTGAAGGTCATCAGGTCGATGTAGCGTTTCATCAGCCGGCAGCTTTGCCGGCGGAAGTCCTGCCGGAGCGCTTCCGGCAAGTCGTCGTCGTATCGTCCATGAAGGGTTTTCATCAGCCGTTGCAGGGCTGGCGTCAACCGTTCCTGCAAATCGGTATAAGCTTCATACAGCAAATAAAAGAGTTTGTACAAACCTTCCTTCGCCGTCTTTTGCTGCGCCTTTACCTGCTCCACGTTCCGAAATTCGCGCCCATTCTCCTTGCCGACGAAATAGAGATGCAGCGTTTTGTAATAGTCCGTGACACTGGCCTGCACCAGATGGGAGAGGCCGGAAAGGGTCGCCGGAAGAAAAAACCATGCCGTTCCGAAAGCATGTGTCAGTTGTAGGGCAAAGGCTACGTATATTAAGGTGAACCAAATATCACCGGCCAGGCCGTCCAGGATACGGCCTATTTCCGATTTTCGCCCCGTCAAACGCGCCAACTGGCCATCTACGCAGTCCAGCAGGTTAGCCAGGATCATCACCAGAATGCCCGTCACGCTGTAGATCCATTGGTTGAAATAAAACAGGTATCCGCTGCCGGCGCCGACAAAAATAGAGATGACGGTCACCATGTTCGGCGTAATTTTGGTGTCCCGGAACGCACATGCTAACCGGTAAGCGATGGGGCGATAGAAATACAGGTCCAGGGTATTTTCCGTTTCCATGGACTTGAGAGACAATTCAAATTCTTTTGTTATCAGTTTACCCTTCTTCATTTGTTCGTTATTTATAAGCGTAACCACCGCTGATGACGATTATTTCTCCTTCCAAATAAGTGTTTTCAATCAACATTTTATATACTTCCGCCACTTCGTCCGGACGGCAAAACCGTCCTAAAGCCACTTTTCCTTCAATACTCCGGCGGATTTCCGCAGGTTTGTCCTTCTGCCATTCGGTATCCACAAATCCCGGCGCTACCGCGTTCACCCGGATCCCGTAAGGGGACAGGAACTTGACCAGGTTTTTGGTCAGCGCATGTACGGCGGCTTTGGTCACGCCGTACGCCAGCGAAAGGGAATGAGGCTCGATACCCATCAGCGAACCGGTGAAAACGACGCTTCCGCCCGCCGGAATCCGTCCGGCAATCCGCTGCAACAGGAAAACCGGGAAATGTACATTAGCGAAAAACACTCGCTCCCATTCCTCCAACTTCATCCGGTCGAACGGCTCCCGGTAAGTCAGTCCGGCGTTGAGTACGACCGCATCCGGCGTCATCCTGTGCGCCGCCAGGTAATGGTCGATGATGTCAATTGAGCGCACATCCGTAATGTCTGCCTGTAACACGGATACGGATACGCCGTGCGCCGCCCGGATTTCCCCGGCTGTGGCGCTGGCCACCGCATGGTCGGCGCCGTAGGTGAGCAGCAGGTCGTACCCTGCCCCGGCCAGGCAGGATGCAACCGCTTTCCCGATACCCTTGGTGCCGCCTGTGATAAAAGCCTGTTTCGCCATGTCTGCCCTTTTTGCTTTATTGCTGTGTCTTGACCGATTCCGGTTTGGATTTCCGCTGCTCCTGCAAATGCTGTTCGTAGGTTTCGTAAATCGTCTTCCGCAGGGAAGAGGACGAAACTCCGGTTCCATACGGGAAATAAAATACCTGCACGTCAAAGTCTTTCAGGTAGTCGTATTTGCCGTACCAGTCATCTCCCACAACGAAGGCGTCAATATTCAGTTTCTTTACGATTTCCGTATGGTCGAGCGTGTGTTGCGGCACGACGATGTCGGGTGTTTTCAGCGCTTCAATGATTTGGAGACGTTCGTTGAAGGGGATGATGGGAGAGGCCTTGTAGGACGACACCAACTCGTCCGTGCTCACGCCCACAATCAGGACGTCCGCCAGGCTGCGGGCGTAATTAATCATTCGTAAATGATTGTAATGGAACATATCAAACGTTCCCGATGTATAAACAATGGTCTTATCTTTAAACATACTTTTTGAATATTGCATTTGAAATTACTCGGCCGGTGCTTCTTTGGTCAGGTCGAGTTTGACGTTGTCGCCTCCTTTGTCCACGTACTGCTTCTGCAACGGGTTGGCCGTTATCCTTTGATGTATTTTCCGGTTCCGGAAGATGTCCATCGACACGAACAGCGCCCGGCGAAACGATTCTTCCGAAGCCCGGTTCCGGCCGGCAATATCGTAGGCCGTTCCGTGCGCCGGCGAGGTGCGTACCACCGGCAGCCCGGCCGTATAGTTCACGCCGTTTTCCATGGCCAGTATCTTGAACGGAATCAGTCCCTGGTCATGATACATGGCTAAAATACCGTCGAACCGGGTGTAGGCCGACGAGCCGAAAAATCCGTCCGCCGCGTAGGGGCCGAAAACCGTCATGCCGCACTTTTCTGCTTCCGCTATGGCCGGACCGATCACGGTCTCTTCTTCCGACCCCAATACACCCTTATCGCCGGCATGGGGATTGAGCGACAGGACAGCCATGCGCGGCCGGACAACGGCAAAGTCCTGCTTCAGCGAAAGGTTGAACAGGTTCAGTTTTTCGACAATCCGTTCCTTTGTGATTTGCGCCTTCACTTCCTCCAGGGGGATGTGTCCTGTCACCAGCGCCACGCGTAACTGATCCTGCACCAGGATCATCAGCGACCCGCTTGACTTACCGTTTTCCCTGAAATGTGCTTCCAGATACTCCGTATGACCGGGGAAATGAAAAGCCTCGCTTCGAATCGAGTGTTTGTTGATTGGAGCCGTCA
>JAISOP010000116.1 GCA_031275525.1 Tannerella sp. | reverse complement strand
ATGCGTAATGCATGAAACAGGGTTTTGATAGCAGAATAAAACGTAACGGCCGGATTCGGCAACGGTGGGGAATAGTAAATGAACTGAAAGAAGGTTTATTAAGAAATCCCCTTTAACGGTTTTATAACACTTGGGTGTAAGTAAACTTTCGTACATTTATTTTATTCTTTACATCGGAAGCAAAAATAAAACACCTTTTTCGATAAACAAGGGGTTAGGCAAAAATATAAGAGTAATTAACTTAACTACTCAAATCCTTGAATTTTCGCCTCCTGATTCCAGGTAGAAATTGAAAATGTGTTATTATCTTTGTCGTCGGTAAAAAGAACATTGCAAGTATGATTTTGTTTAAAAATAAACAGCGCCGGTCGGCACAGGCAGCGTTTTCGCGCAGGATGCTTGCCGAGTTTAACCGCTCGTTGATGCTGATTGCCGACCGGAATTTGCTGGTGACCAATATCACGGTGAAGATCATGCAAATCACGCCGGTTAACCGGATTGCAGTTTTCCTGTTAAATTCCGAAACCGATAAATACCTGTGTGCGGGAAAACAGCAGGAGGAGGACGAAATCTTCCGCGGACAGCGCATTACCGTTCACAGCAAACTGGTTAACTGGCTGTCGGTGAACGAGACTTATTTTCATACCTCCCGTTTGAGCGAGGTCATGACGTATTTCTCCGACGGGGAACAAGAAATGATTTGCAAGGCAGGCATCGATCTGATTTTCCCGTTGAAAGCCTTCAACCGTCTCAATGGGTTTGTGCTGTTGGGTAAACGCTCCGACGGGAATCCCTTTTCACGGCAGGACATTGATTTGTTCAGCCTGATGTTTGACCAGGCCGCTTTTGCCATCGAAAACACCATCCTCTACGAAGAACAAAGCGCCCGTATCAAGAAAATGTACCGCGCCGACCGTCTGGCTATCCTCGGGCAACTGGCGGCGGGAGCGGCACACGAAATCCGCAATCCGCTGACTTCCATCCGAAGTACCATACAATATTTAGGTAAGGGAATGAAGGACTCGGACAAACTGGAAATGATCGGCGAGTTAATGGAGGAAGTGGACCGAATCAACAAAATCGTGCAGGGCCTGCTGTTGTTTTCCAAGCCCTCGGAGATGGAAATGAGCAAGGTGGATATCGAAAACCTACTGCAACAGACGCTTGTACTGCTCCACAACACCCTTGTCAGGCGGCAGATTGAGGTGACGGTTGAGGTCTGCGTCCAAAATACCGTTGTCACAGCCGACGCCTCGCAGTTGAAGCAGGTCTTTCTCAACGTCATCCTCAACGCAATCGAAGCAATGGAAAACAGCGAAGTCAAACGCTTGAGGCTGGGTGTCGAAACCATGCATTCGTTCGATTACCAGTCGCGTTTCCTACAGGTTTCCATCACCGACTCGGGCAAGGGAATTGACCCCGCCGACAGCGAGAGCATTTTTAACCCGTTTTATACCACCAAAAAAGACGGTACGGGACTTGGACTGCCCATTTCGTTTGGCATCATCAACCGGCACGGAGGCGAAATGGAAATAAACAGCCAGCCCGGAAAAGGCGCTACGGTGGTCATCAAATTGCCGCAAATCATATAATCACCAAACGATAAACAGTATATCATGACAAATAAGCGCATTTTAATCGCCGACGACGAGGCCAAAATCAGGAGAGTCATGACGCTCCTCTTACAGGACGAAGGATACGAGGTGAGGGCGGTAGAGGACGGCGTATCGGCCGTTCGGGAGGCCGACCGGTTCCATCCGAACGTAGTACTGCTCGACCATCAGATGCCGGGCATGACGGGCATGGAGACGCTCAAAAAGATAAAGGAGAAGCATCCTGCCACGGTGGTTCTGATTGTCACCGCTCACGGCTCGATTTCCCTGGCGGTAAACGCGATTAAGGATGGCGCGTACGATTTCATCGAGAAGCCGTTCGACAACGACCAGCTGTTGCAGATTGTGCATCGCGCCTTCGAATACAAAAGCCTGTCGGGCGAACTGAATCAGTTGCGGCAGCGCTTCGACGAACCCCCCTCGTTCGGGCAAATCGTAGGAAACAGCGTCCGGCTGCAACAAGTCATGGCGCAGGTACGCAAGGTGGCAGCCACGCCGGCAACGGTACTGATACTCGGCGAAAGCGGGGTGGGAAAAGAACTGGTTGCCCGTTCGATACACCATCTCAGTTTGCGAGCCGACAAGCAACTGGTTACGATTAACTGCGGCGCGATCCCCTTGCCGCTAATCGAGAGCGAACTGTTCGGCCACGAAAAAGGCGCTTTCACGGATGCACGCGAGATGCACCGGGGAACCTTTGAACAGGCCGACGGCGGTACGCTCTTCCTCGACGAAATCGGCGAGCTTCCGCTCGAAGCGCAGGTGAAACTCTTGCGGGCGCTCGAAAACCGGACCGTCACCCGCATCGGCGGCAAACCTGTTGCGGTGGACATCCGCGTCATCGCAGCCACGAATCGTAACCTGGAGGAGAAGGTCAGTCAGGGTGTGTTCCGTCTGGATTTGCTCTACCGGCTGAACATCTTCACCATCCAGGTACCCTCCCTGCGCGAGCGCCGCGAAGACATCCCGGAACTGGTCAACTATTTCATCACCAAATACAACAGGATGCTGGAAATGAACGTCTCCGGCATCACCCAGCAAGCCCTCAACCGCCTGATGCAATACGAATGGCCCGGCAATATCCGCGACTTGGAGAACGCCGTGCAAAGCGCCATGATTCTCTCGCAAAACGGCCTCATCGACGTTGACCAGTTGCCGATGCGCATCAAAAATTATCCCCTGTCCCTCGAAGCGGAACTGCTGAACGACGAAGCGCCTTTCCGCAAAGCCAATGTGAGGGTCGAGAAAAGCTTGATAGAGGAAATGCTCAAACGTTGTGACTACAATCGCACCTTAACCGCCGAAGCGCTGAACATCAGCCGGAAAACACTGTTCAATAAAATGAAACGGTACGGATTGTAAGGGTTTTACAGGAGCCTCTTACGAAACAAACTGAAGGGAACCTAAAAACCCCCGACGCTCCGCTACGCAGAAAAAAAGAAAAGGTCCGCGAATGCACGCGAATATCCGCGAATCATTTATTCGCGTTCATTCGCGTACATTCGCGGACAAACCTTTCTTTCTCTGCGGAGCGAAGCGTAGCATTTAGGGTTTTGAGAGGTTTCCTTAGGGTAAAACGCACGTATGCGTATAATCCGAATTGGAAGTACGCTTCCAGTCTGATTGGAAGTATGCTTCCAGTCCGATTGGAAGTATGCTTCCAGTCCAATTGTCCGTACGCGGACAGTCCAATTGTCCGTATGCGGACAATCCGATTGTCCGTATGCAGACAATCCGATTGTCCGTATGCGTAAGATCTGTTCTCACGCATACGTGAAGGAGGGCAGGTGACTTACTCTACCGACAACGGTTTGCGGTACAGCGTTGTTTGGAGTTTTGAGAGGTTTCCTAAATAAGGCAGATTCAAAAATTCAATCATTCAATCATTCAACAGGCGCGTTTTTTTTGAATATTGGGCGGCTTCGGCTGGCTCGCGGTCTTCCGGAGCGTGCGGCGGCAAATTTTCTTCCTGTCATTGAACCTCATCACTGCCTCCGTCTTTGCCGGTATTTCCGGAAATCCTGACCAGTATAAAAAACAGCAGTATCAAGACGGCCAGGATTCCCAGCGATGCCCGGAGATTTCCGAAAATCCCGACCAGCACAAACAACAGTATCAAGGCGGCCACAACTCCCAGCGATACCCTGAGAACAAAGTTTAATTCCGAGAACCGGGGTACAGGCGGCATCGAAACAGGCAGTGGTGTAACCGACCGTTGCGGTGGCGGCGCGGCCGGTCGTTGCGGCGCGGGCATCGGCGGCGTATCTACTTTTGTGCTCCCCTGGCCGGCCTCCGGCGCTGTTTCGGCCAGGAGCGCCTTACATGCCTCGCAGTTCCTCACCCTTTGGTTGGGGTCGATCACCAGGCAGGCGCGTATCAGCCGTTGCCAGGGTTCGGCAATAGCGGCAGTCGAGGCCGGCAGGCGCCCGCTGTTGATTTGCCGGTACAGTTCCAGCCTGCCCGATTCGC
>JAISOP010000317.1 GCA_031275525.1 Tannerella sp. | reverse complement strand
TTTAAAATCTATACAAATTGATTGCTACAAAAACAGCGGCAAAGATAGAGTTTCCCCGCAATGCTGCACGAATCGCAGGGAAGTTTTGTACGAAAGGCGGGGTTTTATGTACGAAAAAGCGGTGCGTTATACTTTGCACGGCGTGGTTTTGTGCATCCAGGGAAGAGAGCGAAGCATTTAAGGCTTTTAGGTCTTTTAAGCCTCGGTGGGAACCGAACTCCTCAGAATCGGTTATGCACAAAGCCATGTCGTACAAAGTATAAATTACCACCAGTAGATTTTTTAATACCTTTGTGGTTGAAACTAACTTATAAAAGAAAATCCGATGAAAAGAAACATGATTTTACTGCTTGCTGTAGCCCTGCTGGGCCATCTTTCGTGCCGGACGAACGGGGATTCGTCTGCCGGTGGAGACGGGATTGCTGCTTTTGACGAACTGGCCGACCGGTTTGCCGAACCCCCCAAAGAGTACGGGACGGCCCCGCTGTGGGTGTGGAATACGCGCGTGACCCGCGAACTGATCGACGCCTCCATGAAGGAACTGAAGGAACAGGGCTTCGGGGGCGTGTTTATCCATCCCCGGCCGGGACTGATTACGGAATACCTTTCGGACGAATGGTTTGAACTGTGCCGCTATGCCGTGGAAACGGGAAAGAAACTGGACATGGAGGTGTGGCTTTATGACGAAAACTCGTATCCGAGCGGGTTTGCGGGAGGACACGTGCCGGCCGAAATGCCCGAAAGTTACAACCAGGGCAGAAGCCTGCTGGCGGAGAAACTGGAGGTCTTTCCCGATACCGTGCCGGATGTGTTCCTGTGCTACAAAAAGGAAAACGGGGCCTTCCGGGAGATGACTGCCGGGATGAAGGACGAACTGGGCCGGAGGGGCGAATATTATGCGCTGAAAAAGGGGTATGACCGGCCTTCGCCCTGGTACGGCGGCTTCTCGTATGTGGACCTGCTGTATCCCGGCGTGACGGAGAAGTTTATCGAAATCACGATGGACGGCTACAAACGGGCGCTGGGCGACGAATTCGGCAAGACCGTGCCCGGCTGGTTTACCGACGAGCCGAACATCAACCCGCCCGGCGGTATCCGCTGGACGCCGGACCTGTTCGACGTCTTCCGGGAAAAATGGGGATATGACCTGAAAGCCTGTCTGCCCTCCCTGTTCGAGGAAACGGGCGACTGGAAAAAGGTGCGCCATAACTACACGCAAACGCTGCTGCAACTCTTCATTGACCGCTGGGCAAAACCCTGCTACGCATACTGCGAAGCCAATGGCCTCAAACTGACGGGGCATTACTGGGAACACGGCTGGCCGGACGTGGCCGACGGGGGCGATAACATGGCCATGTATGCCTGGCACCAGCAGCCGGCCATCGACATGCTTTTCAACCAGTATAACGACGTATCGCCGCAGGCGCAGTTCGGGAACGCCCGCGCCGTGAAGGAACTGAGCAGCGTGGCCAACCAGATGGGATACCGGCGCACGCTGAGCGAAACCTACGGCGGCGGAGGCTGGGAGGAGACCTTCCGCGACTTCAAGCGGCTGGGCGACTGGGAATATGCGCTGGGCGTCAATTTCATGAACCAGCATCTGGCACACCTGAGCATTGCCGGGGCGCGGAAATATGACTACCCGCCCACCTTCTCCGAACATTCGCCCTGGTGGCCTTACTACAGAAACCTGAACCTGTACTTTGCCCGCCTGTCGATGGCGCTCTCGGCCGGCGAGCAGGTCAATGACATCCTGATCCTCGAACCCACCACTTCCGTCTGGCTCTACTACGCCTACCGCTACAGTCATCCGGCGTACATGGAAATCGGAAAGGCTTTCCAGCAGTTCGTCACCGCCCTCGAAAAGGCGCAGGTGGAGTATGACCTCGGTTCGGAAAACATCATCAAGGACCGGGGCGGCGTGTCCGGGAAGAAATTCACGGTCGGTCGCCGGGCGTACTCGAAGGTCGTGATTCCGCCGATGACCGAAAACCTGGATGCACCTACCTTCGCCCTGCTGCGACAATTTGCGGCAAACGGCGGTACGATCCTGGCCTATGCCCAGCCGACGCTCCTGGAGGGCGCACCGAACGACGACCTGCGGGCGTTCTTCGCCGACCCGGCCGTGACCCTGATGACTGCTTCCGCCGCGCCGGATTTGACGCCGTACCTGCAGGACGGTATCCGTTTTCGTGCGCAGTCCGGCAACGACCTCTACCACCACCGCCGCATCCTGAAGGACGGGCAGGTACTGTTCCTCGCCAACGCCAGCCTGACCGAAACAGCCCGGGGAAGCATACAGTTGGAGGGGAAGGACGCGGTTGCACTGGACGCCATGACGGGGCAAATCGTCGATTATCCCGAAACAGACGGGGAGGGCCGGATCGAACTGGGCTACGACCTGCCCCCGGCTGGCAGCCTGCTGCTGTACGTGTTCAACCGGCAGCAGCGCGGCTATGCCCTGCCCCAACGGGCGAGCCGGTATGAGGAGATACCCTCCGGCACGCCGGTCGCCGTCCGCCCGGAAACGGACAACGTCCTGACCCTCGACTTCTGCGACCTGACGCTCGGGAAAGAACAGTACCGGGACCAGCACGTGTATGATGCGGCCGACCGGGCGTTCAAGCATCACGGCTTCGAGAGCGGCAACCCGTGGAATACCTCTGTGCAGTACAAAAACAGCATCGTCAGCCGCGACACGTTTACGGGCGGCGGATTCACGGCCTCCTACCGGTTTGTTGTCCGCGACGCCTTCGACCTGTCCGGCCTGCAGGCGGTGGTGGAGCGTCCCGGCCTCTACGAAATCAGCGTCAACGGTCATGCGGTCGCACCCCTGCCCGGCGCCTGGTGGCTGGATCGCGAGACGGGCGTCTGCCCGATTGGGGAATACGTGAAACAGGGGGAAAACATCCTCTCGCTGAAATTGCCGGTGATGAAACTGCTGGCCGAAATCGAACCGGTTTATATCCGCGGGAACTTCCGGGTGACGCCGGCTGCCAAAGGCTGGGAAATCACCGCGCCCGCCGAAACGCTTGCCACGGGCAGTTGGAAAGCGCAGGGCTGGCCCTTCTATCCGAATGCCGTGCTCTATACGAAGACATTCCATATCACCGATCCGTCGGGAGGCTACGCTGTGCAGGTGGATGACTGGAAAGGCACGGTGGCCGAGGTGTCGGTCAACGGAAAAGCCGCCGGACTGATTGCCTTCGAGCCTTATACCGTGGACGTGTCCGGTTTGCTGAAAGAGGGGGAGAACACCGTGACCGTAAAAGTGATCGGCAGCAACAAGAACCTGTTAGGCCCGTTCCATAACAACCCGGCGCCGGGCCTGACAGGCCCCTGGCACTTCCGGAACGTGAAAACGTATCCCCCCGGAAACGATTATCAGCAACCAGATTACGGCCTGATGAAGGACTTCGCCCTGATGAAAGCGGAACTTCCGAGAATTGAGAATTGAGAACTTCCGAGAATGGAGAACTTCCAAGAATGGAGAATTGAGAATTGAGAATGAAACGGTGTGTCCCTCGATGTAAGAATAAAGTGGCACAGGGAAACAGCCAAAAGAGTGGTGTTTAGCGTGAAGCCCATTTATTCTCAATTCTCAATTCTCAATTCTTGGAAGTTCTCCATTCCTCTATCGGTTACTCTGCCAGCGTAAAGTCTAACTGTTTGCGTTCGAGGTTGGCGTGGAGGACTTTGATGGTGACCGCGTCGCCCAGGCGATACGTCCGTTTGCGTCGCCGGCCGATGAGCGAATAGTTCTTTTCGTCGAACTCGTAAAAATCGTCGTCCAGGTCGCGCACCGGAACCAGTCCTTCGCATTTGTTTTCATTCAGTTCGACATATAACCCCCACTCCGTTACACCCGAAATCACACCGTCGAAAATCTGCCCCACCCGGTCGCTCATAAATTCCACCTGCTTGTATTTGATGGAAGCGCGTTCGGCATTGGCCGCCAACTGTTCCCTTGCCGAACAGTGGTCGCACTGTTCTTCGCACTTTTCCTTCGGAACACTGGCGCCGCCGGCGAGGTAGCGTTCCAGCAGGCGGTGCACCATCATGTCGGGATAACGGCGGATGGGTGAGGTGAAGTGGGCATAGTGGCCGAATGCAAGTCCATAGTGGCCGATGTTTTCGGTCGAGTAACGCGCCTTCTGCATCGAACGCACGGCCAGCGTCTCGATCAGGTTTTCCTCCGGTTTCCCCCTGGCGCTGTCCAGCAGTTGATTGATGCTGCGGGTGATTTCGCTTTTACTTCCATCGGTTTTCAGTTTATACCCGAAACGGCGGATGAAGGTGGCAAAGTTTCCCAGTTTCTCCGGGTTAGGCGTTTCGTGAATGCGGTACACAAACGTCTTTTTCCTCCGTCCCCCGGCCGGTTTGCCGACGTATTCGGCGACCGTCCGGTTGGCCAGCAGCATAAACTCCTCAATCAACTTGTTCGCCTCCTTCGCTTCTTTGAAATAGACCCGCAAGGGCTTGCCCTCGGCGTCAATCTCGAACTTCACTTCGTAGCGGTCAAAGTCGATGGCGCCCTTTTCGAAGCGTTCTTTCCGCAACTGCTGCGCAAGGCGGTTCAGCGTCAGCAGTTCATCCCTGAAGCTGCCTTCACCGGTTTCGATGATCGCCTGCGCTTCTTCGTAGGTAAACCGCCGGTCGCTGCGGATGACGGTCCGGGCAATCCGCGAAGACCGTATTCCCGCCGCGTCATTCAGTTCAAAGATGACGGAAAAACACAGCTTTTCTTCGCCGGGGCGCAAGGAACAGAGCTGGTTGGAAAGGCGTTCGGGCAGCATCGGGACGGTGCGATCGACGAGATAGACGGACGTAGCGCGTTCGTAAGCCTCCCGGTCTAAAAGGCTGCCGGGCTTTACGTAATGCGTGACATCGGCAATGTGTACGCCCACTTCCCAGTTCCCGTCCGGCGTCCGGCGGAGCGAGAGCGCGTCGTCGAAGTCTTTCGCGTCGTGCGGGTCAATGGTGAAGGTCGTCACTGCGCGGAAGTCCTCGCGTGCGGCTATGTCTTCCGGCGTGATGACGTCGGAGACCGACTCGGCCGCCTCCTCTACCTTCCGGGGATAGGCGTAGGGCAGGCCGTATTCTACCAGGATGGCGTGCATCTCGGTATCATTCCGTCCGGCAACGCCCAGGATGTCGATGACTTCGCCCAGCGGGTTTTTGGCGTTTTCGGGCCATTCGACGATGCGTACCACCGCCTTGTCATTGTTTTTCCCCCCGTTCAGCATTTCCCTCGGGATAAAAATGTCGTTGGACAGGGTTTTGTCTTCGGTAATCAGAAACGCGACGCCGCGCGCGATCCGGAGTTTGCCGACAAAGGCGCTCTCCCGGCTCTCCAGGACATCGACGACTTCGGCTTCGGGCGTGGCGCCTTTCCGCCGCGCAAAGAGTTGGACGCGCACCCTGTCGCCGTCCATGGCGTGACGGGAATTGCGTTCGGCCACGAAGACAGGTTCGCCGCCATCTTCCGGGAGAAACGAGTTTTTCCCGTTGCTGCGTCGCTGGAAGGCGCCCTCGGCCACGGTGCCCAGGCTGTTGTATCGGAAACGTCCCGGTTCCGGTTCGATCAAGAGGCGTTCCTCGGCCAGCAGCGACAGCGTTTCCATCACCTCTAACCGCCCGGCCTGCGCCTCCATTTCCAGGAGTTTACCGATTTGCCTGTAATTGTATATCGCCTTCGGCGTCTGTTGGAATATTCTCAGGATGGCATCCGCCAATAGTTCCCGTCCGATTTGTTTTTTCTTTCCGCCGCGTTTCCGGGGCGAATGTTCTGTTTTCTTTCTTTTCATATTTTATTTGGCGCCAAATGTACGAAAACTTTCAGGAAGAGCATGCTTGCCCTCCGGAGGTGATTCTAACCTCTCCCCCGACCCCTCTCCACAAGGGAGGGGAGAGTGACGTCGGTTTACAAGTGGTTAGCGGTTAGTGGTTAGTGATAAGTGGGCGTTTTTCACTAACCACTAACCACTAATATTTTGACGCCTTCCCTTCGCTGCTTAACGGCTCACCGCCCGAGGCCGCCGGGCCCTTTTCGGCAGGCTGTCGCTCAAACCATATAAA
>JAISOP010000248.1 GCA_031275525.1 Tannerella sp. | reverse complement strand
CCGGCGGGATTCCTGCGGCGGACTGACGCCGGTCGGGGTTCTGTCGCTCCGGCGGAACTTTGCGGGCGGGCAGGGGTGCGGCGCCCGGCTCAGTGGATGATTTTCATCCGGCGTTCCCTTCGGAATGTGCCTGTGTGCGGATCTACGGATTTCCATATCAGCCATGCTTTGCCTGCGATGTATTCGCCCGGCACCAGGCCCCAGTGGCGCGAATCCTGCGAATGGCTTGCATTGTCGCCCGCCATGAAATAGTAATCCGAATGGAAGATGTGGGAGGGAAGGGGGCGGTTGTTGAGGTATACGGCCGTGTCACGGAGCGTGAGCCGGCCTTTCGTTTCGCGCTCGATGAGCGTCTTGTACAGGATGTAATGATGGCGGTTCATCGCAAGGGTGTCGCCCCTGGCGGGGATGTAGAGGGGGCCAAATTCGCGGGTGTTCCACTGTATCGCCGGGTCGTTCGGATAGCAGGGGACGGGTTTGTGCAACATTCTTCCCGGACGGTTTTCGGGATGGAGGCCCTTCACCCGGTATTGCCCGTTTTCTATCCGCAGGCTGTCGCCGGGCAGGCCGATGCAGCGCTTGACGAAATACTTCAGGATGTGCATCTCCATCCGCTCCGGCGTGTGCGGGTAGGGGTTGTTGAACACCACCACGTCGTTGCGCCTGACTTTCCTCCATCCCGGCGCCCGGTATATGTTTACCTGCTCCAGGCGCAGCGTGGGGAAGAGGTTGAACAGCCTCGCGCCATAGGTTGGCTTGCTCACCAGCAGATAGTCTCCCGGCCATATTTCCGGCTCCATCGACCCTGTCGGCACTTTGAAGGAGGCGAGGAAAAATACTTGCAGGACGACCCACGCGATGATTGCCACGCATGAATAGAACAGGATGTGGATGCCGGCGCGCAGTATGGCGTTGCTATTCACGGGTGTCATCAAGGTTCATCCACAGAAAGGAGTCCTGTCCCGGCTATTTCGTAAGGCCCCTGCCCCCTGTTCACGATGCCGGCTATATGTTGACAGGTATTCCTGTCGAACAGATGGAGGAATTTATCCAAAGTTTGCATATCTGCGATAATTAAATATTTCTCCGTTTCACTGGAAACGGTGCAACTGTACGAAAAGAGAGCCGATAAGGCGATAGCTCCAAACTTATTCATCATTCGATCTGTTTCGATGTTTATACATTATATAATATAGGTCTCTGCATTTGGCCTGTGAATGTACGGAATAAAATGAATGTCAAAATGCAGGAGGCAAAGCATATCTTTCTATAATCTTTTCCGGATGTTTTCCTGACAAATTTCTCCTGTCTTTCTGTTTTGGCGAACTTTCGTTTCGCGGCAAAGTCTCAAACGTGCGTTCAGGAGGTGTTGTGTCACTCATGTTGCGCAGTGATCAGTCTCTGTGATTTCCCTGTCCGGACGCCCGAAATATTTGCTTCCTATTCGGAAAAAGGATTATTTTTGAGCGGAATAATAAACTTGTAGCAGAAATGCAGCGTTTTATCGTGCAAGGACGTCTAAAAACACAGGAAGCGAGGCATGACGGTTGAATGAATGAACAACAACTGATAGATGGTTGTAAAAAAGGGAATAGAAGGGCGCAGAAAGAACTTTATGATGCGTATTCCCGCAAAATGATGGGTGTGTGTCTGCGTTATGTAAACGACAGGGAGACGGCACGGGATTTATTGCAGGATGGATTTGTAAAAGTTTTCACCGCAATGGATACGTACACGGGGACAGGTTCGTTTGAAGGCTGGATGCGAAAGATCTTTGTAAATTGTGCATTGGAATATTTGCGTAAATCGGATGTGTTGCGAGACTCTATCGGGTTGGACAGGACAATGGAAACGCCGGATGTGGAGTATTCCGTGATAGCGGATATGTCGGCGCGCGAGCTGATGGACAGGGTAGGGGAATTGCCTTCGGGCTTCCGTACGGTGTTTAATTTGTTTGCGATAGAAGGATTTTCGCACAGGGAGATAAGCGAAATGCTGGGTATAACGGAAAGTACCTCGCGCTCGCAATACTCAAGGGCTAAACAGCTGTTGCAACGTAAAATAAAGGAATTACATTGTATAAACCAATGAAAGAGGAAGAAAGAGACTTACTGGATGATTTGTTCCGGCAAAAGCTCCGGCAGCTGGAAGCGGATACCGGGCCGGAGGATTGGGATGCCATCCTGGCGCGGTTGCCCGGAGGGAAGAAGGTTTCGCTTCAAAGGCAGTGGAGGTATTGGGCGGCGGCATGTATTGCCGTGCTGCTGGGTGCCGGAGGTGTTTATGTGTTCCGGCCGCATGAGGAGGGCAAACATATTCTGGCAGCCGGGCCTGTGCACAGTGCTCCGGAGCAGTCCGAAACGGGGCAACCCGTTCTGGAACCGGGAGAACCGGCGGTTCTCATCCGGACGGAGCAAACGCCTCGACGGCAGGCGGTGCCGCTGGGCGGGGAAATAATCGCGGAGGAAGTTCTTCCGTCCGCGGAAAGAATATATCAGGAAGAATTAAGGGCGAAAGAACCGCTCCGGGCGCAAGCCGGCAGGGTGCTAAGCGTCGGGCGGACGCCGCTGATAGCGGAGGTTGCGCCGGTGCAGACGGGGAGGAAAACTGTTTCTTCGCGGAAATGGAGCTTCGGCACGGGGATAGGCGGGCTTACGCAAGGTTCCGGAGGGGTGGTGAACACCTATGTACTCCGGAGCAGTCATTATTTGGAAGACGAAGAGCTGCTGTCTCTGAATGCTGCTTCAGACCAGAATCAGGGCAAAGTGCCGAAGACCAATATCAGGCATAAAACGCCTGCTACCTTTGGCTTTTCGGCAAGCAGGTATCTGGGCAACCGCTTCTCGCTTCAAACGGGCCTGGTGTATACCCTGCTGATTTCCGATTGGGAAACGCAGGCTACGGCTTATAATACAAAGACGCGGCAAACGCTTCACTTTGCGGGTATTCCGCTTTCATTATCCTATCAGATCGCCGGATGGAACCGGTTTCAGGTTTATGCTTCCGCGGGCGGGCAAGTGGATGTGAATGTAGCGGGGCGACTGCGGGTGAGAAAGTATTCGGACAATCTGCAAACCGGTGTGTCGTATGCGAATGAGCGGATGAAGGAGTTGTTATGGTCGGTCAATGCACGGGCGGGCGTTAGCTATCCGCTTATACCCTACATCAGCCTTTTCGGCGAACTGGGAGTGGTGCATTATTTCAACAACGGGAGCGAGGTGGAAACCATCTATTCCGGCAAATCCTTAAACATAAGTCCGCAAATCGGATTGCGTTTGAGTTTTTGATATCATGAAAAAAAATTATAGTAATAAATAGATATCATCATGAAAAAGTTATTTTTTGTCGGACTTTTGTCCTTGTGCGCCTTACTGTTGGTTTCTTGTTTGGAGAATGGCAGCAATACGCAGTCCATGAGTGGAATTCCCGGAATTATTAAGCTGGATGAAAATATGAAGCAGGTGATCATGTCGCCGGCTTTTTATCCGTATCCGTTTTATGATTCTTATATTGCAACCGTTGATCTTAAAGAAGACGAGTGCGTTCTGTTTGGCTACACGGTAGATTTCAATGACGAGAAGAATGTGGATTATCAGACAAACGGTCTCATAGAGGGTTCTCTTACGAGTATAGCCTCGGTCACTCAATACCCCTGCTATCCATACATGATTCTTGATACTGCCATCCTGAGGGAGAATGAGCAGCCGATTGCTTACGCTGTTTCTTCCGGCGGGCATACTACCTATTTCCTTGGCAGGCTGTTCCTCTTTTCCGATATTACGGTGGATACCAAACAGGAAACATCCTGGTGCTTATACTACGACTCCAATCTTCCAGCAAAAGAAGTAGACGGAAAGACGGTATATTCCCTCTTCCTGCGTGCAGAAATTGCCAAGGAGGGAGTTAAGCCCTCGATAAACGGATATGCAACGAATGCCTTCGATATACAGAGATTTATCAATTCCATCACCACCTTC
>JAISOP010000214.1 GCA_031275525.1 Tannerella sp. | reverse complement strand
GCGGCGGACGATGGTCACGATTTCGCTGCGGATGGCGCGCTCGTCCGAGGGGTAGGCTACGCCCATAAAGCAGGGAAAGTCCGTCGGAACCGCACGCTCGTGCTGTTCGATTTGCCGGTCGGTCAGGTAAGTGGGTTCACCCAGTATCTTGGCGTTAATCAGCGTGCGTGCGCAAAACTCCAGTGTCTCGAACCGCTGGTAGGCATCCATGATGTCTTCGCCGCAGAGTACCACGCCGTGATTCTCCATGATGACGGCCTTGTAGTCCGGGTGCTGTGCAAATTCGCCGGCAATCTTGTCGCCCAGGTTGTGGCTGCCGGGCACGTCATAGGGCGCAAATCCGATCCTCCCGCAGATACTTCTCGCTTGGGGGATGATGTTCGTGTTCGGGATTTGCTTGGTGATGCTGAACGAAACCAGCGCCGGCGGATGGGCGTGAATGACGGCCTTCATCTGCGGGCGTATTTCATAAATCGCCTTGTGGAAGGGAAATTCCGAGGAAGGGCGGTGAGGCCCCACCACGGAGCCGTCGGCCTTGACGCAGACGATGTCTTTCGTGGTCAACGACCCTTTGTCGATCGCCGCCGGCGTGATCCAGATGTCGCCGTTTTCATCCCGGATCGAGATGTTTCCGCCCGAAGTGGTCGTCATGCCGCTCCGGTAAATCCGGCTGATCACCACCTTAATCTGGTCGGCCGGATGCATTAGTTTTGTATCTAACTGTTTCATATTCGGTTTTTGTTGTTGTTGTTTCGGGTGTCCTCCGCGTGCGCCAGCAGATAGGTTTCCGCTTCGACGTTCCAGAGGCCGTGATGACGTTCGCACAGCCGGTGCAGTTCCGCAAACACGGGATTCGTTTCCCCGCGCTCCGCAAACTCGGCAACGGGCGTCAGCGGAAGGCTGAGGTGCGTATAAATCAGTTTTTTCCCTCCGGGAATGGTAGGCAGGTTCATCGTCGTGTCTATCACGGCGTCCAGGCCGCCGATATGCGTCACCAGGCCGGCCGGATCCAGCCCCGCGGCCATCATCGCCAGCGCCTCCTTCATATCGTCCGTATTCCCGCCGCTGGTCCCCGCCACATGCGTAGCGGCATAATGCACGTTGTAGAAATTGAGCGATGCCTTGAACTCGGCCTTGGCAGGCCCGGCAAAGAAATTGAGGCAGCCGTCGAAGGCCAGCAGCGCGTCGGCCTGCTCAATAACAGCCGCCACGGGAGCAAAGACAAACACATCGTCATAGCCCTTGCCACCGGTCAGCGCCTTCAGTTCGACAACAGGATCGGCCCACTCGCCGGTATTCACATAGCGCAGGTCGATGCCGTTGCGGGCGGCCTCGGCAGGGCTGTAAAGCTGCGCCGCGCGGTCGAGGCGCGCCCGGTCGATGTCGGTCACGACGAGCAGCCGGGGTTTGCGGTCGGTACGGTGAACGGCATAGTTGACGGCCGCCAGCCCCATCGGGCCTACGCCGGCCAGGATCGCCATGTTACCCCCGTCCCTGATTTCCATCCGGTGGCTGTACGACCCCGGCGTGGTGTGATAGTTGGCGTGCATGGCGCCGATGACGCACGACAGCGGCTCGGCCAGGGAAGCCGGATAATAGCCCGCGCCCGTGTAATGCAGCAGGCATCCGCCGGCCATCACGGTATTCGGGATCACGACATACGTTGCATCGCCGCCGATGTATGGATACGAATATCCCGGTGCGCTCAAGACGCCCACCGGCCCCGCCGGGTCGTTCAGCGCCGGCTGGATGGAAAACTTGTCGCCCGGTTTGAAGGCATGGCTCCACCGGCTGCCGGCTTCGACGATTTCACCCGCAAATTCGTGGCCGATAATGACGGGATGCCGGTCAATGTCACGCGGTACACGCTTATGAACATCCGCCTCGCGCGTTGCCTTATACGACGACATGCAAATACTGTCGCATACCACTTTCGCCAGTATTTCGTCTTCCCCGACCGGCGGCAAATCAAACGTCTCCAACCGGAGGTCGTTCCTGCCGTACAGTCTCACTGCTTTTGTCTTCATTGTTTTGTAAATTATATGTTTTGTATTCTCAAATTCCTGTCAAGCCTACATTGCTGTCTTCCTGATTCCGTATAGTAAAAACAGATTCTTAGCCGTAGCCGTACCCTATTGACATTTACCTTTCTTGATTTCATAAAGACCTGTTGGATTTGTAATATGTTTAAATGACTTCCGAGGTGCTCGCTCAACCGTTGAGATAAACTGTAACGTCCGGCTGAACTTCTTTTGTGCGTTAGAAAAATGATAGCGATTCGTTCCGGAACTGTTCCGGCCACATCCCTGCGACAACATGTAATCGCCTTTTTTCAGGCGATTAAGTTGTCGTCAGTCGGGATGAGACGACTCGAACGTCCGACCTCCACGTCCCGAACGTGGCGCGCTAGCCAACTGTGCTACATCCCGTTTTTGAATCCGGCTGCAAAGATACAACTATTTCTCAACCCGCAATGACTTTCCCCTGTTTTTTGCCCGGACCGGGTTAATGTTCACTAAAAATATTTTGCATTGCATAGTAGTGTGGAGAAATCCTGTTATCTTTGTCCCCCGACAGAAAAAAATGGCTCCGTGTAACAAAAACGGAGATTTTACGTCATATAGTGCAGAACAAAAATTGAAGAATGATGATCATTCAACTGAAAGGGATCAACAAAACATACGATAACGGAGCGCCTTTGCATGTGCTGAAAGGGATTGACCTGGATATCGAACGGGGTGAAATGGTATCCATTATGGGCGCTTCCGGTTCGGGGAAAAGTACGCTGCTGAATATCCTGGGGATATTGGATACCTACGATTCGGGAACCTACCACTTGCATGACCGGCTGATTTGGAAACTGAGCGAGGGACGGGCGGCAGAGTTGCGTAACCGGATGATTGGGTTTGTCTTTCAGTCGTTCAATTTGATTTCGTTCAAGAACGCGATGGAAAACGTGGCGCTCCCGCTGTATTACCAGGGGATGGCTCGGAGAA
>JAISOP010000152.1 GCA_031275525.1 Tannerella sp. | reverse complement strand
TACGACAACAACGCTGCCGAATTTTCACCGGGTTCATTTTGATGCGGTTGCCCTGGAGCGTAACGTGGCGTTCGGGGTTTTTCATCTCCCGTGTTTAACTTCGGCCCGGCTTTCGGGGTAGTTTATATCGCGTGATAAAAATCGGCCCGGCTTTCGGGGAAGAATTTATCGCGTGATAAAAGTCGGCCCGGTTTCCGGGGCAAAATAATATATAAGGTAGAGCGTTTGCCGGCAGGGCGTTTGCCGGGCCGGTTGGGGCAAGCCTCCTTCCTGCGGCGTCGCGGAAGCGGGCTTTGGTTGTTAAAAAATGTTTCGAGGGGGGGGGGGGATAATATGAAATATTACAAATCAGCTGGTTACGCGGATTTTTCGATGTATTGCCGCTGTACTTCCGTCCCTGAAAGCGGCGACAGCCGGTCGCTAACCTTCCGTTCCTGGCAGGTTGGTTGACCGGTAAGATCGTTTGAAGACCGCAGCAGACGTAGTGCATGGTAGCCGGTTTGTCGTCGCCGTTCGCGCCGCACCTCCCAAACGAATGCCGTTCGTTCCGTATCTTCCCGCCTTGTGTATTTGCTATATTATCTGTATATGACACTTTTTTCAAATAAAATCGCCCAAAGATACTGTTTTTGTTCGGAGATAAACAAGTTTTCCGAACATAAAAAAATATAACAAATAATAATGGAGGGGGTGAGCGGTTAGAGAATGGAGAATTGAGAATGAGCACCTCTCCCCCGACCCCTCTCCACAGGGAGAGGGGGGGAGTTGTATCGGTTTACGACGCCTTTACAATTCTTCATTCTCAATTCTCAATTCTCCATTCCTGCGGGGGTTTTAGCCCAATGCTCCCTTCTTTGCCGTCTGCTTTAGCTGACGGTAAACGCGGGCGACTGTATGATTGTGTGACGGCGTGCGATATGCGGCGTAATTGTTCGATTTGCAGTAGCAGTTCACTGTCTTTTTTTACTGTGCTGTTTGCCTTTGGACAAAGAGTTTTTTTTCGAATGATTTTTGCTCTGTGGCGGTTTGGAAAAAGGACTTGATAAGGACTGAGCATTTATTTTTTTAGCTTCGTCCTGTAATCAGGTCCGTCTTTGAATTATCCATTGATAATCCGTTTGATGTCGTTCAGTTTATTCAACGCTTCCAGGGGGGTCAGGTTATTAATCTCCAAGTTTTTGATTTCATTGCGCACCTGGTCGAGCATAGGGTCGTCCAGTTGGAAGAAATTCAACTGGTATCCTTCGCCGCTGGAAGCGAGTCCCTTCACCGGCTTGGAGGTGACGCCGGACTGATTGTTTCCCGCCTCCAACAGCTTCAGGATTTCATCGGCACGCTTGACGATGCTTTTGGGCATTCCCGCCATTTTTGCTACATGGATGCCGAAACTGTGTGCACTAATCCCCGGAACCAGTTTACGCAGGAAAATCACCTTGTTTCCGGTGTCTTTTACGGAGATGTTAAAGTTTTTGACTCGCTTGAAGGAACGCTCCATTTCGTTCAGTTCGTGGTAGTGCGTGGCAAAGAGCGTACGGGCGCCGGCTGTCGGGTGTTCGTGGATGTATTCCACAATGGCCCAGGCAATGGATATGCCGTCGTACGTACTGGTGCCGCGTCCCAGTTCATCGAAGACAATCAGGCTACGCGGAGTAATGTTGTTCAGGATTTCCGCCGCTTCGGTCATTTCCACCATGAAAGTGGATTCGCCCAGGGAAATATTGTCTGAGGCTCCCACGCGGGTAAAGATTTTGTCCACCAGTCCGATACGGGCTTTTTTGGCCGGGACGAAGCTCCCGATTTGCGCCATGAGCGTGATGAGCGCCGTCTGCCGCAGCAAAGCCGATTTACCGGCCATGTTCGGCCCGGTGATAATCAGGATTTGTTGTTTGTTCCGGTTCAAATAGACATTGTTGGTCACGTATGGTTCGTCCGGCGGCAATTGCTGTTCGATGACCGGGTGGCGTCCTTCCCGGATGTCTATGACGTCCGACTCATCCACAAGCGGTTTGACATAGTTGTTGCGGATGGCGGTATCGGCGAAGGAAAGCATGCAATCCAGGTGGGCAATGACCTGTGCATTCTGCTGAATGGGTTGCGTATATCCGGCCACGGCCAACACCAGTTCGTTGAAAAGCCGCATTTCCAGTTCGAGGATTTTTTCTTCCGCCCCCAGGATTTTTTCCTCATAAACCTTGAGTTCCTGCGTGATGTAACGTTCGGCATTGACTAAGGTCTGTTTGCGTATCCAGTCGGAGGGCACCTTGTCTTTGTGTGTGTTCCGGACTTCGATGTAATAGCCGAAGACGCTGTTGTAGGCAACTTTCAGGCTGGAGATGCCGGTTTGTTCGCTTTCACGCTGCTGGATTTGCATCAGGTAATCTTTTCCCTTATAGGCAATATCGCGGAGTTCGTCCAGTTCGCGGTGAACGCCCCGGGCAATCACTCCCCCCTTATTCGCCTGCGCCGGCGGGTCTTCGACAATCTCTTTTTCCATCTGTATGCGAATCATTTCGCAGGGATTCAGCAACTCTCCGAAGGCGGCCAGTTCCGCCTCGCTGCTTTCGCTGCAAAGGGACTTTATCTCCCCAATGGCCAGGAGCGCCGCCTTCAACTGAACTATCTCGCGCGGGGAAACCCTTCCCGTGACAACCTTGGAGATGATTCGTTCAATGTCGCCCATGTTGCCGATCAGGTTGCTTAATTTTTCCCGGAGGGTATGATGATGGAAGAAATAAACGGCCACATCCTGCCGTTTCCGGATGGCCTGCATGTCTTTCAGCGGAAAAACCACCCACCGCCGCAACAGGCGTGCCCCCATGGGCGATGTGGTCTTGTCGATGATGTCCATCAGGGCACATCCGCCTTCGTTCATGGTGTGGAGCACTTCCAGGCTGCGGACGGTAAACTTGTCTAAGCGCATGAATTGCTCTTCCTCGATGCGGGAGACGGAGGTAATATGGGAGGTTTGCGTGTGCTGCGTAAGGTCCAGGTAAACCAGGACGGCGCCCGAAGCGATGATGCCGTACCGAAGCTCCTGAATGCCGAATCCTTTCAGGGTGACCGTTTCAAACTGTTTTTGCAGCCACTGCGAAGCCGTTTCCGGGTGAAAAGTCCAGTCTTCCATCTCGAACAGCAGGAAACGGGTGCCGAACGTTTCTTCAAATAGATTCCGTAGCGTACGCTTAATCAAGACCTCCTTCGGGGCAAAGTTATTCAGCAGTTTGTCAATGTAGGCGAGCGGCCCTTCGGAGGTCAGGAATTCTCCGGTGGAGATGTCGAGGAACGCGACGCCACAGATGTCCTGCCCGAAATGGACGGCGGCAAGGAAATTATTTTCCCTGTGATTGAGAATATTATCATTGATGGATACACCTGGCGTAACTAATTCGGTAATCCCCCGTTTCACCAGTTTCGTAGTCGCTTTAGGGTCTTCCAACTGGTCGCAGATGGCTACCCGTTTGCCGGCGCGGACTAATTTGGGCAAGTATGAATCCAGTGCGTGATAGGGAAAGCCGGCCATCTCCATTTGCTGGACGCCGCCATTGTTGCGTCTGGTCTGGACGATTCCCAGGATGGCGGCGCCTACAACGGCGTCCTCGCCATACATTTCATAAAAATCCCCGACGCGGAATAATAAAATCGCATCGGGATGCTTCGACTTGATGTCGAAGTACTGTCTCATTAAAGGGGTTTCTACTGTTTTTGACACAATGTTGTTCTTTCTGATTGTAATTCCTGACAAAGATATAACTTTATCGCGAATAGGTGATTATTTTTTGCTCAAAGGGGTGCCTTTGTTACCTTTGAGCAAGAAAAAAAACCGGCCTGCCCTTACTTTTTGAATCGCTCTCTCTACTCCGGCTCCGCAGGGCTTTGGTACCTCTCCCCCGACCCCTCCCTTTCGGAATTGAGAATTAAAAATTAAGAATGTAGATTGTATCAAGCGTTGTAAATCGACGTCACTCTCCCCCTCTCTTGTGGAGAGGGGTCGGGGAGAGGTTTCATTCTCCATTCTCAATTCAACTGTAGTTTGTCTAATAGTCGGACGTAAAGGTCAATAGCTTCGCGTATTTCTGCCGGATGAATCCATTCGTCGGCCGTGTGTGAACGCGCAGAGTTACCGGGGCCGATTTTGACCGTGGGGAAGGGCATGAGCGCCTGGTCGCTCAATGTCGGCGAACCGAACGGCTCCTTGCCCAGCATCACCGCCCGCTGCACAAAGGGATGTGCTGTGTCGAGTCGCGAGGAATTCAGCCGGAGACTGCGTGGCGTCGCTTCGCAGCGGACGTGCTGCCTGATTTCATCGCATATCGCCTGATTGGAATAAAATTCGTTGACGCGGATGTCCACCGTGAACCGGCATTCGTCCGGAACCACATTGTGCTGAGTGCCGGCCTGAATCATCGTTACCGTCATCTTCACCGCCCCCAGCAGGTCGCTTTGCTGCGGAAAAAGGTAGGTATGAAACCAGCGAATGTCTTCCATGGCCAACGCAATCGCGTTTACTCCCCCGGCACGCGCCGCATGGCCGGATACGCCGCGACTGAGGCAATCCAGTACCAGCAGTCCTTTTTCGGCTATGGCCGGGCAGAGGCCGGTCGGTTCGCCGACAACGCCGAACGCAACCGGCGGAAGCTCGGGCCATACGCTTTCTACACCGTTGCTCCCAGAAACCTCTTCTTCTGCCGAGGCAAGAAAGATCAGGTTATACGGCTGCTCCCGGACGCTCAACAGCCTGAACGCCTCATACAGGGTAACAACGCTGGCGCCTGCGTCGTTGCTCCCTAAGCCATACAGCCGTCCCTCCGCATCTTCCTCCGGCGTAAACGGGTCTTTTGTCCAGCCGGCTACCGGCTTCACCGTGTCGATGTGCGAATTGAGCAAAAGCGTCGGTTTGGCGGCGTCGAATGCCGGCGCCGGTATCCACAGGTTGTTCCCCTTGCGCCGTACCGCCTGCCCGGCAGCCTGCCATTGCGCCTGTAGATAGTCCGCCACGTCCGCCTCCCCGCAACTGAAAGAGGGGCGCGAAATCATCCCCTTTAAAAGGTCTATTGCCTCATAAAACGCTTCCATATACCTGTATATATATAATAAACAAATCCTTCCAGTCAGCCCTCCGGCTTCAGGCAGATAACAGTTCATCCGTTATCCGGCAGTCTTCGGCCAGCTGCGTTTGGAGGGCGTCCAAACTGTCAAATTTCCTGTTGGGACGGAGGTAACGAATAAATTCCACCTCTATGGATTGCTGATAGATGCAGCCGGAGAAATGCAGCAGGTGGACTTCGAGGGCCACGTCTTTCCCGTCGAATGTGGGACGGTTGCCGATGGACAGCATCCCCTTGTAACAGTTGCCCTCCAGGTACACCCGGACGGCATATACACCCATCCCCGGCCATACCTTGAAACGTTCGTCCACGGCCATGTTCGCGGTCGGGAAACCCAGTCTGCGTCCAATCCGGTGACCACTTACGACCCGCCCTTTCAGGCGGTAGGCATACGTCAGTCCCCGTGCGGCCTCTTCCACGCGGCCCTCTGCCAGCAGGCGGCGGATATGCGACGAACTGACTGCTCCTCCCTCCGCCTCCAGCAAGGGCGCGCGGAGCACTTCCATGCCGCACGCCGCGCCATAAGCGACGTATTCCTCGAACCCCTCCGTCCGGTGATAGCCGAAACGGTGGTCATAGCCAACCCATAACGTCCGTACCCCCCACCGTCGCGCCAGTTCCGTAATAAACTCCCGTGCGGAGAGGCGGGCCATAGCGGGCGTAAAGTCCAGCATGGCACAATAGTCAATGCCCGTGGCAGACAGGTGCGCCAGTCTTTCATCAAAGGAATTAAGCAAATCCGGCTGATAGTTGGCCTGTAACACGACGCGCGGATGTACGGGAAACGTAAACACCGCCGCCGGTAAACCGCGATCGGCTGCCGCTTGCCGTAATTTTTCTATCAGGAAACGGTGACCGCGATGCACGCCGTCGAAAAATCCTACCGTCGCCACCCACGCCCTGTCGTCCCTTTCTTTTGCCTCATGTATGATAACCATGTCGCAAAGGTAGAAATTTTTCACATCAGAGGGTGTCTCCAAAGCCCGCCCGCCGCCCGCCGTCAGCTAAAGCAAACGGCAAAAAAATGGGGGAATTAGGCTAAAGCCCCGCGGAGGCAGCGTGGAGCGAGCGGTAGCCGCTATT
>JAISOP010000059.1 GCA_031275525.1 Tannerella sp. | reverse complement strand
GATTTCCAGCAGTTCTGGCGCGAAAACAGCGCAATATGGGAAGAACGCTACCAGTATAAGGAAGCCGCACCCCACTTGGTACTGATGGCCTTTCTACAGCGTGTGGTCAACGGCGGCGGACGGATTATCCGCGAGATGGCGACCGGCCGGGGCCGTTTGGACTTGTGCGTGGAGTACGGAGGCCGGAAATACCCGGTAGAGGTCAAGCTGTGGCGGGGGGAGAAAACCTTGCGCGACGGGCTTGGACAGATACGCCGCTACATGGACACGTGCGGCAGCGCCGAAGGATGGCTGGTCCTGTTCGACCGCCGTCCCGGGGTGGATTGGGAGCGGAAAATCTACCTCAAGAAAGAAACCTTCGATGGGAAAACCGTCACCGTGGCCGGATTATAAGGCCCCATTTTTGGAAACTTGAATTTGTATGCAACCTATAAAAACAAAGAAATGAGAATGAGAAAGTATATCCTCCCGTTATGTACGGGATTGTTGTTGTTAAGCGCCTGCACGCCCGGACAGGGAGATGCGGCCAAAGCGCCGGTGGATTATGTGAACCCCTATATAGGGAATATTAGCCATTTACTGGTGCCGTGCTATCCGACGCTGAGCCGTCCCAACGGCATGATGCGCCTGTATCCGAACCGGACGGACTATACCGCCGACCTGATGTACGGCCTTCCGGTGGTCGTCCCCTCACACCGCGGAGGCTCGCCCATGGCCTTCAGTCCGACACAAGCCTCCGGCGCCGACCTCCAGCCGGTCATGGCTTATTCGTATGACCTGGAACACCTGACGCCCTATTACTGGTCGGTTTACCTGGACGAAGCGGGGATTGGAGTCGAATTTGCGCCGGCCACGCAGTCCGCCGTCTATAATTTCCGTTTTGAACGCGAAGGCGATGCCCGGCTGGTGATCTCGGGACACAACGGCGAAATAAAAGCCAATGAAGACGGTTCGGTAGAAGGGTACGAACGGCTGGGCCACAGCGGGACGTGCCTGTATGTCTATGCCGTGGCCGACCAGCCGGTCAAATCAAGCCTTCCCGTGGGCGAAAAACAACAGGGGCTGGCGCTCGAATTCGGCCCTGTCAAAACGCTCAACCTGCAATACGGTATTTCATATATCAGCGCCGGGCAGGCCAAAAGGAACCTGGAACGTGAAATCAGCAGCTTTGACGTCCGGCCGGTAGCCGAAGAAGGCAGGCAGGTATGGAACCAAACGCTGGGTAAAATCAAGGTCGAAGGCGGGCGCGAAAAGGACCGGACCGTTTTCTACACCTCGCTGTACCGCACCTACGAGCGCATGATTAACATCTCCGAAGACGGGAAATACTGGAGCGCCTACGACCAGGCCGTGCACGACGATGAGGGGACACCCTTCTATGTGGACGACTGGATATGGGACACCTACCGCGCCGTACACCCCTTACGCCTGTTGATTGAGCCGGAAAAGGAGCTGGCCATGCTGCGTTCCTACATCCGCATGGCGCAGCAGGCGCCCGAAAAATGGCTGCCGACATTCCCCGGCGTGGCGGGCGACAGCCATTCCATGAACTGCAATCATGCCGTGGCCCCCTTGGCCGACGCCTACGCCAAGGGGCTGACCGATTTCGACCTCGAAGCGGCCTTCCAGGCCGGTTACGCCGCCATTCATGAAAAATCCCTGCTTCCCTTTACCTTCCAGCCGGCAATGGAACTGGACCGCTTTTTCCACGAACACGGCTATTACCCGGCCATCCCGGATACGGCAAAGGAAACCTACCCGCAGGTGAACCCCGGCGAATACCGCCAGCCGGTTCCGGTGACCCTGGGTTCCTCCTACGATTTCTGGTGCCTGGCCCAAATGGCCCGGGCGCTGGGACGGGAAGACGATGAGCGCTATTGCAGGAAACGTTCGCTGGATTACCGCAACCTGTTCAATCCCGCAACGGGCTTTTTCCACCCCAAAAACGAGCAGGGCGAATTCCTCCCCGATGTGGACTACGGATGGTCGGGCGGCCAGGGCGGACGCTATTACTACGACGAAAACAACGGATGGATTTACCGCTGGGAGGTGCAACACAATGTGGCCGACCTGGTCGCCTTGATGGGCGGGGCCGAGCCATTTGTCAAAGGACTGGACGACCTCTTCCGCACGCCGCTGGGACGGAGCAAATACGAATTCTACCGCAAATTCCCCGACCATACGGGAAACATCGGCCAGTATTCAGCCGGCAACGAACCGTGCACACACCTCCTGTATCTCTACAACTACGCCGGCCAACCCTGGAAGACGCAAAAGCGGACGCGCGAGGTGATTGACGCCTACTACCGCGACGACCTCATGGGCGTCCCGGGCGACGAGGACGGCGGCGGCATGACAGCCTTCGTCGTTTTCACACTCCTGGGCTTCTATCCGGTCACCCCCGGTCTGCCGGCCTACAACATCGGCAGTCCCGTCTTTACGCGAAGCGTCATCGACCTGGGCAACGGCAAAACCTTTGAAATAGAAGCCCGGAACGCCTCCTTCGACAACAAGTACATCCAGTCGGCCACCCTGAACGGCGTACCGTGCAACAAGCCCTGGTTCAGCCATTCGGACCTGGCCGGCGGCGGCAAGCTGACGCTCGAAATGGGGCCTGTGGCAAACCGGCAGTGGGGAAGCGACCCGCAACAGGCACCGCCCTCAAAATAGTGGTTAGTGGTGAATGGAGAATTAAAGAAATGGTGAATGGTTACAAGTGTTGTAAACCGACGTCACTCTCCCCCTCTCTTGTGGAGAGGGGGGCGGAGCGTCGGTCACAGCTGTTATCCGAATGTCATTCCAAAGATTGCAACCGCAAGGGTTGCCCCAACGTCGTTGGCCGGATAGGTTGGGGCGTGCTGTAGGGGCGTATTGCATACGCCCTCATTGTCCAATAAGAGGCTTTTGAGACAGCCTCTCCCTTTCGGAATGGAGAATTGAGAATGGAGAATTGTAACAAGCGTCGTAAACCGACGTCACTCTCCCCCTCTCCCTGTGGAGAGGGGTTGGGGGAGAGGTTTTCATTCTCCATTCTCAATTTTCAATTCTCCATTCTCAATAGTCCTTGTAACCCGGATTCTGCACCAGGTTCACATTGACTTCCAGTTCACGTTTTTGGAAAGCGTAAACGAGCCGTTCCTGCGTAACCTGGAAAGCGGTAGGCAGGACCTGCGGGTCGATCGCTTTCATCCGTTCGCCGAAAGCCGTCATGACGCTGATGGCCTGTCCGGTGCGGATCAAGTCCGTCCAGCGGTGATTCTCGAACGCCAGTTCGTGGCGCATCTCGTCGGCCACCTGCTGTTTGTTGACGGACGTCAGGGCAGGCAGTCCGGCGCGGGTACGCACCTGATTGATGTAGGGCAGCGCTTCGGCCGTCTTGCCCTGTTCCACCAGACATTCGGCCAGCAACAACAGTACGCCGCCGTAACGGTAAACCGGGAAGTTGTCGCCCGTCCGCAATCCGTAGTTATAGGGCGGATGGTAGTACTTTTTTACGAAATAACGGAACTCCTTTCCTTCAGGGACGGTATATCCCTTTGGCTCGACCAGGCGCTCGAAGGTGAACTGTTCGCCATCCGCCGTTCCTTCGGCCACGGCAATGGAAGCCGGCAGGCGCAAGTCGCCCGCTTCGTAGGAATCAATCATTTCCTGCGTGGGAACGCTCCAGCCGCCGCTGGTGTAGGCATAATTGTTGGCCTGGACGCCCATCATCAGGTCCGTGTTGCTGCACTTGGGGATTTGTCGCCAGGTCAAGTCGTTGTGCTGCCCTCCGTCGCCGTCCAGGTACTGGATTTCAAAGATGGATTCCCGTCCGTTTTTATTCCCCAGGCTGTAAACGTCGGCATAGTCTTCTTCGAGCGCATAATTCATGCGGGTGACGTCAAGCAAGTCCTGTTCCGCCTTGGCATATTCGCGAGCGGGTTTGGACATGTAGGCGTAGGCCCGCAACGTTTTTACGGCGCCCATTGTACCCCGTCCCGACTGCGGGAAGGTGGAGGCGACCGGCATTCCAAGGGCGATGGATTCGCCGGCATCGGCAATGATCTGGTCATAGACGGCTTCGAGCGTGGCATTGGGCAGGAAGGATTCCGATTCGTTGGTCACCTCGTGAAGCATCAGTGGCACAGGCCCCCAGTGGGTGGCCAGGTCGAAATAGAAAAACGCACGCAGGAAGAGCGCTTCGGCGCGTACGGCCGTCTTTTCGGCCTCGGTCAGTTCCGAGGCGTCTAAGCGGTCGAGCAGGGTATTGACCCGCGAGATGCCGGAATAAAGCTCGTTGTAGCGATTGGAGATCCAGTTGCCGGTTGTTTCGTCGTCGAGGAAGAGGCCGATCACTTCGGTGGACAGGTACGGCCCGCGGTCGCCCGAATAGCGGGTGAAGTGGGCATTGTCCGAACGCATTTCGTCCATAATCATACCGTTGGCGGTCAGGGTGCGTATGCGCTGGTAGGCGCCCATCAGCGCCTGCTCGAAGTGTGCCGGCGTTTTGTAAAACGTGTTCGACGAGACGGACGTTTCGGGATAGATTTCCAGAAAACTGTCCGAACAGGAGGCGAGGGAGAAAATCCCCGCAAGGGCCATGAATAATATTGTCTTTTTCATATTGTCAATCATTTGAATTTAAAACTTGAAGTTGACTCCCACACTGAACACCCGGGCCACGGGATAGGAACTCTGGTCCACGCCCTGGCGCAGCCCGTCGGAACCGTTGTTGTTCACTTCCGGGTTCATGCCGGCATAATTGGTCAGCGTCAGGAGGTTCTGGCCGCTCAGGAATACGCGCAAGCTGTTGATGTAGGGATTCACGCGGAAGGGGATGGTATAGCCGAGGGTGAGGTTTTTGACCATCAGGTAGGAACCGTCGGACACCCAGCGGGTGTTGTTGTAGCGGAACAGTTCGGTCGTTCCCGCACGGGTACGCGGGATGTTGCCTTTCCCCGGATTACTTTCCGAACGCCAGCGCTCGGCCACCTCCTTGGTCACGTTGAACACGCCGTCGATATTCTCCGTCCATTCCAACTGGTCGTCGATGATGTCGCCACCCACGGCGCCGGCGATCACGACGGAGGCGTCAAACTGCCGGTACGCAAACTCGTTGGTAATACCGTAGAGGAAGTCGGGATTCGGGTTACCGATAAACGTCCGGTCGCTCATGTCGATGATATTGTCGCCGTTCAGGTCCTTCATCCGCACGGTGCCCACCATCGAAGAGGCATGTTTCGGCCCGGCTTCGTATTCGGCCTGCGTCATGAACACGCCGTCGTAGATGTATCCGTAGAACTGTCCCAGCGGCTGACCGACTTCCGTGCGGTTATAGTCGCCCTGGTTGGCATTCCCGCCGATGGGCGTGTCGTTGGTTCCCAGCTTGACGGCCTTGTTGCGGTTGAACGTAATATTCAGGTGGGTATTCCACTTGAAATCACCCACCATGTTGCGTGTTTCCACTCCAAACTCGTGTCCCCAGAAATGGAACTCGCCGATATTGGAACGGATGGTGCTGAAACCGGCCTGGTTGGGGATGTCGATATTGTAGAGGAAGCCGTCGGTCTTCTTCCAGTAATAGTCATAGACGAAGAAGATGCGGTCGTTGAAGAGTCCCAGGTCCAGCCCAAGGTCATACTGTTCGGTCGTTTCCCAGGTCAGCGCGTTGTTTCCAATGCGGCTGGGTGCGCGTCCGGCAGCAATGGCGCCGTTGACGACGTAGTTGGCGGACGTCACCTCCGGAATCCATTCGTAGTTACCGATTTCATAGTTCCCCAGTTTGCCGTAGCTACCCCTGATTTTCAGGTAGCTCAACGGGTCCACCTTCGACAGGAAGGCTTCGTCGGAGGCAATCCATCCCACTGAGACGGACGGGAAGTTGGCCCATTTGTTCAAGGGGCCGAAACGCGAGCATCCGTCACGCCGGAAGGAGGCCGAGAGGAGGTATTTGCCCATGAAATCGTAGTTCAGGCGTGCCAGGTACGAAATCATCGACCACTCGCCCTTGCCGCTGTCGCCCCCTGCGTCGGCCACCCGGCTGGAGGCCGCCGTAAACCAGGCCACTTCGTCGTCGGGATAGTTCGAGGCATTGATCCGCGCCCTTTCATCCGACGTTTTCTGCGTCGTATATCCCAGCAGCACGTCCACATGATGCTTGTCGGCAAAGGTCTTGTCATAGTTCAGGGTGTTTTCCACCAGCCAGTTCAGATGCTTGCGGGTGTCGTAGCGTCCGGTGGCCGGATTGGGCGGTGCCGAAAACATGCCGCCGTTGGCCTCGGAAGGCACCCATTCCCGGTACGTCCGGTTGAAAATCTCCATATTCCCGCTCAGGCGGTATTTCAGGCCGTCGATCAGTTTGATTTCCGTATAAAGGTTGTTCCGGCTGATGGCCAGGGTCGAAGGCGTCTCCCGTTCCTGCAACACGAGGTAGTAGTTTGCGTTGGCAAACATGCCCGGAGGCGAATACGAAATGGGATAGGTGCCGTCGTCGTTCTTATATCTCAACTGCGGGTCCATCAGGAACGACGAGCCGATGATATTACGTCCCTCGCCGATGCCCGGCGTAA
The DNA here is from genome assembly GCA_031275525.1 of Tannerella sp. Classification (GTDB taxonomy): domain Bacteria; phylum Bacteroidota; class Bacteroidia; order Bacteroidales; family Tannerellaceae; genus Tannerella. The sequence goes on along the minus strand of JAISOP010000059.1, from coordinate 3,585 downwards.
TCTGCCCCTTGACGTAGGAGGCCGAAACGTTCAGCCCGAAGGTGATGCGTTCCGTGGCGTCGAAGCGGTTGTTGGCGCGGGCGTTGAAGCGTTCGGAATAGGTGTTCAGCACCACGCCCTCGGTCTTGTTGTAACCCACGCTGACCGAGGATTTGATTTTATCGGTTCCGGAAGTGAGCGACAGGTTGTAGTTCTGGGTTTGGGCCGTTCTCAGCAGCACATCGTACCAGTCCGTCCCGTCCTGCACGCTTTCGGGATGCTGATATACTTCGGGCACGCCGCCGGTGTATCCTTCATACAGGGCGGCATCTTCGTAGTATTCCTTCTTGAACTGTGCAAATTCCTGTGCATTCATCACGTCCGGCCGTCCCCGCTTGCCCACGCTCTGCCATCCGGTATTGGCGCTGAATTCGATTTGCGTCTTTCCGGCTTTGGCCGACTTGGTTGTGACCAGGATAACGCCGTTGGCCGCACGCGAGCCGTACAAGGCTGCCGAGGCCGCATCTTTGAGGATGGTAATGTTCTCGATTTCGTCGGGGCTGAGCGTTTCCAGTCCGGTGGTGGACGGGAAGCCGTCGATCACGATCAGCGGCGAGTTGCCGCCGTTGGGCGAGGCCTGTCCGCGGATACGGAACGTCAGGCCGGCGTTCGGTTCCCCGTTGGCCTGGTATATCTGCACGCCCGAAAACTTGCCCTGCAACTTTTGCCCGATATTGGATACCGGCATGTCCGAAAGTTCGTCCGTACTCAGCTTGCTCATGGCGCCGGTAACGGAACGGGCTTTCTGCGTACCGTAGGCCACGACGACGACTTCATCCAATATCCGGGAGTCCTCTAATAAGATGACTTTTAGGGACTTCCCCCCCCCCCCCCGCGGGTAATGCGCTGATTTCCCGTGTGGTATAACCGATGAAAGAGATTTGCAAGACGGCGTTGTCGGACACTGTGAGCGAGAAGTTCCCGTCCACGTCGGTTACCGTTCCGTTGGCCGGCACGCCTTTTTCTATGACGTTGGCGCCGATGACCGGCTCGCCGCTTTCGTCCACGACGGTTCCCGACACCCTCCGGCCGTCCTGTTGGTCGGCGGCGAGCTGTGTCGCGGCGGGCGGCAGTTTGACCAGCACGATGTTCGTGCCTTCCACGATGTACCTGACGTCCGTTGCGTTAAACAGTTCGGACAGGATTTCGGGTACGTTCTTTTTCCTCACGTTCATGGAGGTTTTCCGGTTCACGTCCACTTCCTCCTGGTTATAGAGAAACAGGAAGTCCGTTTTGTCCTCAATCTGCCGGAGGATTTCCCTGACGGCCGCGTTTTTCGCCACCAAGGATATTTTCATCTCCTGCAAATCCGCGTCTGTGGCATAAATGCCCATACAGCATACAAATAGCAATGCTAATTGTATTCCCATGATTCGAATAATGTGTTTTAAATAAATTCCTCTTTGAATTAAACTGGTTCTATACAAAATATTTTTCATACTTCTTTGAATTATAAAGTTGATACTAAAATTGTTTGGGTGTAAAGTCAAGCTGTTGACTTTAGGCGCCGGAAAGCGTTGGCGCTATTTTCCGGCTTGTTTTTGCTGATCTTATTCCATAGGCTTTTTATTTTACTGGGTTAAACGATCGAGGTTCCTTATTTTATCAGGATGAAATTGGCTTCGTTATCCTTGTGGTAACGTAATCCGGTCGGGATTTTCAAGACATTCAATACGTGTTCGATGCCGTCTTTGGTGCGGAATTTCCCGGTGTACCGCAGGTCTTTGACAAACGGATTTTCATTCTGTATGGTAATATCGTAATAAAGCTGAAGTTGATTCAAGATCGCTTCCATACGCTCGTTCTCGAAACTGATAATCCCTTTTTTCCAGAGAAAATGGTCATAGTCCGCAATCGAACCGGTCAGCAGTTGGTTGTCTTTTTCGTACAAGCGGCTGCCCGGCTGGATTTGGATGGTTTGGCTGCCGTCCGGCAAAACGACCTCGATGGAGCCTTTCAGCAACGAAGCCTCGAAGGGTGCAAACCGGTTTTTGTAAGCGGAGACGTTAAATTCCGTTCCCAGCACACGTATTTCGTAGGATTTGGCATGTACGGCAAAAGGTTTTGTTTCGTCGTGCGTTACCTCGAAATAAGCCTCGCCTTCCAGGAAAACCTCGCGCGAGGCGGAGGCAAAGCGGTCGGGAAAGGTAAACGTGGTCAGCGAATTGAGCCACACCTTTGTTCCGTCGGCCAGCGTCAGTTCCGCCCGTTGTCCGGCCGGGACATGGAGCGTTTGCATGGCCGCGTCGTCCTTGAGCGGCGCCGGGTGGAAGAAATACTGCGAACAGGTGAAGGTAATCAGTATGGCGGCGGCTATTTTTAGCCATTCGCTCCACGGGCGGTTTCCCTTTTTGGCCGGCTGCGGCGGCTCGACACGCTGTCGGCCGTCGGGCCAATGCGCCAGGATGAGGTCATACAGGCTACGAAGCGCCCTAAAGTCCTTCCGGTTTCTTTCGTCCGCTTCCAGCCACTGCTGCACGCTTTCCTTTTCCTCTTGGGAGGCGTCGCCGGCCATATATTTTTCAAGCAATTCCGTACTCATTTTATGGATATCTACTTAGAAGTACGTTTCAGCAAGCCGACCGCCTAAACGAAGGCGCCGTTTTTACCTATAAAAAAACATAAAATAGAAAAGGGGCAGGGGAAGGTAATCCTTCAAACGGGTCCGCAGGGCAGACAGCGCCTTGAGAATATGATATTCCACACCTTTGGACGACAGGTTCAGTTGTTCGGCAATTGCGCTTTTGGTCATGTTTTGGTACCGGCTCATCCGGAAAATCTCGCGTGTCTTTGCGGGCAGGGAGTTCAGGGTCGATTCAATGATGTCCTCCACATCCCGGGAATATATTTTTTCGGGTTCGCAGGCCTCCAGGGTCGAAATGCGCGTGTTCAGTTCCCGTATCCCGATATCCGACATCGTGGCCAGCGCTTCCTCCCGGGCAATCTCACGGCGCAGGTAATCAATGGCCTTGTTTTTCACAATCCCCAAAAGAAAGGCCAGCGGCTGGAGGATTTCATGCTCCTTCATCGTTTCCCACAAATTGATCAGCGCCTCGGAAGCAATATCCTCCGCCGCCCATCCGTCATGTACATAAGATTTGGCAAACAAAAAAGTCCTCCTGTAGTGCGTCGAATAGAACTCGTTAAAATTGAAAGGTCCGCTTGGTATCATATTCATGTTCAATTATTGTTGCAAAGATACAACAATTCAATTGTTATGAAAATTCAATCATTCAAACGGTCCTGTCCTGAAAAAAAGTGTATATTTTTTTCAGGACAGGACCGTTTTGTACTCAACTTGAGGGGGGGGCGCCGGGTTGTGCCGATCATCGGCAACGGGCGTTGAGCAGCGTGCTCCCCGGGAAGGGAAGGCTGTGTTCCCCGGGAAGGGAAGGCTGTGTTCCCCGGGAAGGGAAGGCTGTGTTCCCCGGGAAGGGAAGGCTGTGTTCCCCGGGAAGGGAAGGCCGTGTTCCCCGGGAAGGGAAGGCCGTGTTCCCCGGGAAGGGAAGGCCGTGTTCCCCGGGAAGGGAAGGCTGTGTTCCCCGG
>JAISOP010000306.1 GCA_031275525.1 Tannerella sp. | reverse complement strand
CGTAGCTATAGAGCGTTCCGTTTGCGATGGCAAATACTTGGCGGGGCGTCTCGGCCACACCGTCCGTTTGCCATGTTGACGGCCAGGAACGCCATTCGCCCGTGCGCTGGGCATTGAGTTGCCATCCGGGTAGCAGCAGGACGAACAGGCAAAACAGCACGCCCACAGCCCTCTTCGACCGCCTTCCCTTCATCGCCGCGCGTTTTGGTGCATCTGCCTCCTGACGGCCATCAGGAAGGCGACCAATTTCTTGACGGCCTGCGCCCGGTGGCTGACCGAATTCTTGGCGGTGTCCGTCATTTCGGCCAACGTCTCCGTGCGTTTGTCGGGCACGAAGACCGGGTCATACCCAAAGCCCCTGTTGCCACGCATGGAATGCGTGATTTGTCCGTGGATCACACCCTCGAACACATGCTCCTCGTCGCCCAATATCAGCGCGATCACCGTCCTGAAATGGGCACGCCGGTTGGTAGCTCCGGACATGTTCCGCAGCAGTTTCTGTACATTGGCATAGCTATCGCATTCCTCGCCCGCATAGCGGGCCGAATATACGCCCGGTTCCCCGTCCAGCACGTCCACCTCCAGCCCCGTATCGTCGGCAAAGCAATCGTAGCCGAACTTCTGGCGGACGAACCGCGCCTTTTGCAGTGCATTTTCTTCCAGCGTATCCGCCGTTTCCGTAAGCGTATGATTATAGTGCAAGTCGGACAGGCTGACCAGGCGGATATCCGATGGCAGCATCGCCTTGACTTCTTTCAGCTTATTCTCGTTATTGGTTGCGAAAACAATCATTCTCATAGTCATATACCTCCTATTCTAAATTTTATTTTTAATGGGATAACGGGATATACATTATAAAATTGCACGACTATTCAAAGATTCAATCATTCAATGATTCAAAGATTCAAAAGGCTCGTTTTTTGAATCTTTGAATCATTGAATTTGTTCCCGTTCGAGGGTTTGTTCCGTCCAGCGGTCCATGGCTTCGGAGAGAGCCTGTTTTAGTGTTTCGTATTCACCGTACAGGGTGGCGTCCGCGGCGCCGGCGGGTGTGGAGAGGCGCGTTTCCAGGGCGGCGAGGGCCTGTTCGAGTTGGGTGATTTCCTGTTCGGCGGCGGCAATGGCCTTTTCCAGGCGCCGGACCAGGCGGTTTTGTCGTTTTTGCGCTTCGTAGGATTGCCCGGGGGGTGGCGTGAGGGTGGGAGGGGTTTCCGGCTGCCGGGGGGTGGCGGGGCGGTATTCGAGCGCTTGCAGGCTTTCGAGGCGCTTGCGTTCCAGGAAGTCGTAAATGCCGCCCGGATGTTCTTTGACTTGTCCGTGCCCAAACTCATAGACCTTGTCCACTAAGCCGTCGAGGAATTCGCGGTCATGGGAAACGACGATCAGCGTGCCGTCGAAGTCCTTCAGGGCGCTTTTGAGCACGTCCTTCGAGCGCATGTCCAGGTGATTGGTTGGCTCGTCGAGGATCAGCAGGTTGGCCGGTTCCAGAAGCAGCCGGATCATGGCCAGGCGGCTGCGTTCGCCGCCGGATAGCACGCTCACCCGTTTGTCCGCTGCCTCGCCGCCAAACAGGAAGGCGCCCAGTAGTTCCCTGATTTTGGTGCGTATTTCGCCCCGGGCGGCGTGGTCCACGGTCTCGAAAACGGTTTTGGATTCGTCCAGCAGTTCGGCCTGGTTTTGCGCGAAATACCCGATTTTCACCTGGTATCCCAGGGTGAGCCGTCCCTCGTAGTCCGTCTCACCTGTGATGCACTTGACCAGAGTGGATTTCCCTTCGCCGTTTTTGCCCACCAGGGCCACCTTGTCGCCCCGGCGGAGGGTGAGGTTGAGGCCCGCAAAGACCTGGTGTGCGCCGTATCGTTTGGCCAGGCCCTCGGCCACCACGGGCCAGGCGCCCGAATGAGGCGAGGGCGGGAATTTGAGCCTCAAACGGGTGGTATCTATTTCGTCCATTTCGATGCGTTCGATTTTGGCCAGTTGTTTGATACGCGACTGTACCTGCACGGCTTTGGAGGCTTGGTAACGGAAGCGTTCGATAAATTCCTCCGTTTCGGCTATTTTTTTCTGCTGGTTTTCATAAGCGCGTAATTGCTGTTCGCGCCGTTCGCGGCGGAGGTTCACGTAGTCGGCGTATGGGACCCGGTAGTCATAGATTTTACCCCGTTCGATTTCGAGGGTCCGCCGGGTGGTGTGGTTGATAAAGGCGCGGTCGTGCGAGACGAGTACCACAGCGTTGGCGCGTGTGGCGATGAAGGTTTCGAGCCATTGGATGGATTCGATGTCCAGGTGGTTGGTCGGCTCGTCGAGCAGCAGCACGTCCGGGCGGCGGAGCAGCAGTTTGGCCAGTTCGATGCGCATACGCCACCCGCCGCTGAACGCGGAGGTCGGACGCTCGAAATCTTCCTGCGTGAAACCCAGTCCCTGGAGGGTACGCTCCAGTTCGGCCCGGTAGTTCAGGCCGCCCATCATACGGAACTGTTCGGAGAGCGAGGTCATCCGGTCAATCAGTTGGTGGTAATCCCCCGAATCGTAATCCGTGCGCTCGGCCAGCGCTTCATTCAAGCGGTTGATCTCGCTTTCCATCCGGAGAAGCGGCTCGAAGGCGCGTGCGGCTTCGTCGCCTACCGTGCGTTCGCCGGGGAGTTCCATTTGCTGTGGCAGGTAGCCCACGGTGGTCTCGCCCGGAATGGCCACCACGCCGCCCGAAGGCGCTTGCTGGCCGGCCAGGATTCTTAGCAGCGTGGACTTACCCGCTCCGTTCCTGCCGACCAGGGCGATGCGGTCTTTCTTGTGGATGACAAACGAAAGCGCATCGAAAAGTGTGAATCCGCCAAATTCAACTGTTAATCCTTCTACTGAAATCATATTAGGGGCAAAGGTAAAAAGATTCAAAGATTCAAGGACTCAAAAAAACGAGCCTTTTGAATGATTGAATGATTGAATCTTTGTAAAAGAGGGGGAGTGCAAAAAAATAACCGGATCGGGAGGATTCGGTTACTTTTTTGCCATGCCGGTTTGTTTCAGACTCTTTTTTCCCGGATACGGGCTTTCTTGCCGGTCAATTTACGCAGGTAATACAATTTGGCCCTGCGAACCTTACCGATCTTGTTCCGTACAATACTTTCGATAAACGGGGAATTGAGGGGGAAAATCCTTTCTACGCCGACGTTTTCAGACATCTTGCGAACGGTGAAGCGTTTCTGGTCGCCATGACCCGATATGCGGATGACCACGCCCCGGTATTGCTGGATACGTTCCTTGTTTCCCTCGGTGATCCGGTACGAAACCGTCACCGTATCGCCGCTCTTGAAGGCAGGGTATTCCTTTTTAACGGCCATTGATTCCTCTGCAATTTTAATTAAATCCATTGTTTGATAGCTTTTTAATGATTAAACCTGATTGATTGTTGAAACGCAATATGCCGGGTCACTTATTTCCCGGCAGAGATTACGTAAAGCGGTACAAAAGTAGGGAATATTTCTCTGGCAGCCAAAATCAAGGGTGTTATCTTCCCGGAGGGAGTGGGAAAATGTACTGGAAATCCGGACGGATGGAATGAGTTTCAGGAAATAAGGTGTATTTTTGCCCCGTTTTTTGAACAAAAATGAAGAAGAAGATTATCTATACGGTTTTGTTGTTTTACGCTTGCTGTTTCCGTTTGCCTGCGCAGAAGGAACCGGCCTTGTATGCCGGAATCAACCGGGCTGAAATGAATCACTGGGTTGATTCCCTATTGGGTACGATGAGCGAAGAGGAACGTATCGGGCAACTGTTCATGGTGATTGCCTATCCCAAATCCGACGCCAAGCAGATGCAGCAACTGGAAGGAACCATCGGCAGGGCAAAAATCGGGGGCATCCTTTTCCAAAAGGGCGATCCCCTGACGCAGGCCGGTGTGACCAACCGGCTCCAGCGGGCATCCCGCATCCCGCTCTTTATCGCGCTGGACGGCGAATGGGGCTTGTCGATGCGGCTGAGCGAAACGACGCGTTTCCCCAAAAACATGATGCTCGGGGCGATCGAGGACCTTGGGCTGATTGAGGAATATGCGAGGGAGGTGGGCCGGCAGTGCAGGGAGATGGGGATTCATATCAATTTTGCGCCGGTGCTCGATGTGAACAGCAATGCGGACAATCCGGTCATCGGGCTGCGCTCGTTCGGGGAACGGACGCAAGAGGTGGCGCAAAGGGGTATGGCCTACGCCGGCGGACTGGAAAGCGTCGGCGTGCTTTCCGTGGCCAAGCATTTCCCGGGACATGGGGACACTTCGGAAGATTCGCATCATACGTTGCCGGCGGTCTTTCGTCCGGCCGGGGGATTAGACAGCATTGAACTGTTACCCTTCAAGCGGTATATCGACGCCGGGTTTTCCGGTATCATGACTTCCCACCTCTACGTGCCTGCCCTGGACAGTACGGAGAACCTGGCGACCTCTATGTCCGGCAGGGTGGTAACAGAGCTTCTGCAACAAAAGATGGGTTTCCGGGGATTATGCTTCACCGATGCAATGGAAATGAAGGGCGCCGTGAGCAGTCGCGCCGGAAGCCGGTCGGTGCAGGCGCTGATGGCGGGCAATGACATTGTGCTGGCGCCCGACGCGCCCGAAAAGGAACTGGAGGCCGTCGGGAAAGCCATTCAAGAGGGGCTGCTGACGCGGGAATCCATTCACGCCAAATGCAGGAAGGTATTGCAATACAAATACATCGTTGGATTAAACCGCTACTGTCCCATCGAATTGAAGGGGCTGTACGGAAGGCTGAACACGTCCCGCGCGTCCTGGCTGGCGGCCAAACTGAACGCAGAGGCCATCACGGTGTTGAAAAACGACGGCGGTTTTCTGCCCCTCCGGCAACTGGACAAAAGGAAAATGGCCGTACTTTCCATCGGCGACGCTCCCGGCAACGGGTTCCCGGATATGCTGAACAATTACAAACCGCTCCCTTCCTACCGGATTACGAAGGAAACGAAGGAGGCGGAGATCCGGAAAATCGCCGGGGCCGTGGAATCGTGCGACGTGCTGGTCTGCGCCCTCTATCCCGGCCGGACAAGGATGCCGCAGGCCATCAGGCAGGCGGTGGAGAAGAAGCAAACGGTGTACGTTTTCTTTACCCTGCCGTACCATTGCATGGAATACAGGGCTTTGCTGAACGGGGCCAAAGGAGTGGTGATGGCGTACGAAAACACGCGCGGGGCACAGGATTACGCTGCACAGGCTGTGTTCGGGGGTATCCCGGCCAGGGGGAAGCTACCGGTCACAGTTCCCGGGCTGTTTCCGGCCGGCCACGGAATGGCGACGCGAAAGACGCGCCTGGGCTATCATCTTCCGGAAGAAGTGGGATTAGACGCCGCCCGGCTCGATTCCATTGACCTGATTGTCGGGGAGGGGCTGGAACAACAGGCCTATCCGGGTTGCCAGTTACTGGTGGCCAAGGACGGGATGATTGTCTATCACAAGTCGTTCGGTTACGTGGACGCTCAGCAGAAACAACGGGTGACGCCGGCCTCCGTCTATGATTTGGCGTCGATCTCCAAGGCCGCGGGAACCCTGCCGGCCGTCATGAAGGCTTATGACAGTAAGCTGTGTACGCTGGATGC
>JAISOP010000232.1 GCA_031275525.1 Tannerella sp. | reverse complement strand
CCCGGTTCATTCTTTTGATTGGAATGGATGACAAAGGGAGGCGCAAAATTCGTAGTGCCTCAAAAAAAAATTGTGGTGGTGTTTTTACCCAAAATCTGCGAAACTCATCATCGCCACGATTTTTGGAGTCTGGTAAATCTACAACTCGCTGTCTGCAAGAAAAAAAGAAAGCTGCCTTTTGGGGCAGCCTCTTTCACTCTAAACAAAATTGTGTATAATAAAACCAAAGAAGGGATTGTCTTTCCCACACTTTATTATTCCTCCGCTTTCGGAGCGTTGTCCTCTGCCGGCGGAGTTTCAGTTTCTTCTCCCGATTTTGCTTCTTCCGGTTCCGCGACCACCGGTTCTACTACCGCTACCGCGCAGACTTCCTCTGCCGGAGTTGCGGGTTCCGCCTGTTCCGCCTGTTTTGCCTCTACCTGCTTCTCCTTTGCTGCGGATTTCGATTTGGGCTTGGAGCCGGACTTGCTTGCCGATTTCGGCTTTTCTTCCGTCATCCGTTCCCTCAGGGCCGCTAACTCCTCAATATCGCCTAATGTGGTTTTATCCAACGTTAAGTCGATGTTTTCGGCTGTCTCTTTCTTACTCGGTCTTGATTTCTTTTCGCCGCCCGTTTCTTTCTTTCTCGCATTCTTCTGCTCATTTTCAAAGATGCGGCTGTGAGAAAGGATGATACGCTTGGCTTCCTTGTTAAATTCAATCACCTTGAAGGGCAGTTTCTCGTCCACAGTGGCCGGCGAACCGTCTTCCTTCGCCAGATGTTTCGGCGTGGCAAAACCTTCGACACCGTAAGGCAGCGAAACAACGGCTCCCTTTTCCACCATCTCGATGATGATTCCTTCGTGGACGGAACCTACCGTGAAGAGCGTTTCGAATACATCCCACGGGTTTTCTTCCAGTTGTTTATGTCCCAGGCTCAACCGGCGGTTTTCCTTGTCAATTTCCAGTACCTGTACGTTGATTTCCGCTCCGATTTGCGTAAACTCGCTCGGATGTTTGATTTTCTTTGTCCAGGAAAGGTCGGAAATATGAATCAGGCCGTCCACGCCTTCTTCGATTTCAACAAAGACGCCGAAGTTCGTGAAGTTACGCACTCTGGCTACGTGTTGCGAACCGACCGGGAAGCGTGTTTCGATATGCTCCCACGGGTCTTCTTTCAGCTGCTTGATGCCTAACGACATCTTGCGTTCGTCGCGGTCGAGCGTCAGGATGACGGCTTCCGCTTCGTCGCCCACTTTCATGAAGTCCTGCGCACTACGCAGATGCTGCGTCCAACTCATTTCCGATACGTGAATCAATCCTTCTACACCCGGCGCGATTTCAATAAATGCGCCATAGTCTGCCATTACCACTACTTTGCCTTTCACTTTGTCGCCCACCGCCAGCGAAGGGTCCAGCGCATCCCACGGATGAGGCGTCAGCTGTTTCAATCCCAGCGCAATGCGTCTCTTCTCGTCGTCGAAGTCGAGAATTACGACATTGACTTTTTCGTCCAGCCGGACGATTTCTTCCGGATGGGAAACGCGCCCCCACGAAAGGTCGGTGATATGTATCAAACCATCTACGCCACCCAGGTCGATGAATACGCCATAGGCGGTAATGTTCTTGACGGAGCCTTCCAGCACTTGCCCTTTTTCCAGTTTCGAAATGATTTCCTTTTTCTGCTGTTCGAGTTCGGCTTCGATCAGCGCCTTGTGTGACACAACGACGTTCTTGAAATCCTGATTGATTTTCACAATTTTAAATTCCATAGTCTTGTTGACAAACACATCGTAGTCGCGAATCGGTTTCACATCAATCTGCGAGCCGGGCAGGAAGGCTTCGATGCCGAAGATATCGACGATCATACCGCCCTTGGTACGGCACTTGACAAAGCCTTTAATGATTTCGTCCTTTTCGAGCGCTTCGTTCACTCGTTCCCAGGAGCGGGCGGCACGCGCCTTTTTGTGCGAAAGAATAAGTTGGCCTTTTTTGTCTTCCTGATTTTCGATGAAGACTTCTACGCTATCACCCTCTTTCAAATCGGGATTGTAGCGGAATTCAGACAGGGGTACTACGCCGTCCGACTTAAACCCGATGTTTACAACCACTTCGCGCTTGTTTAAAGCGGTAATGGTGCCCACGACAACTTCTTTGTCTTTCATGGTGTTTAAGGTTTTGTCGTACATCCTCACAAGTTCATCCTTGTTTTGCTTGTTGTAATCGTCACCCTTTTCATAGGATTCCCAGTTGAAATCTTCTACCGGGACAATCTCTTTTAAATGTTCCATTAATGTTAATACTCAATCTCTAAAAAATTAAACAATCAGTTACTACTCTCAAAATCCTGACAAAGATATTGTTTTTCCGGGGAAAATAGACTATCCTGAGCCAAATCTTTGCAATTTTTATCCATTCGGATGTTTTTCAAAGTACTTTTGCCTGAACCAACTGTCGCCGAAAAGCAACACAAGCATAAGTAGCCCGATGTGAATGTAAAACGGCGGGATGGATATCCTCGGGAAACCTACCCGAAATTGCGGCATATCCAGATAGGTGAAGGCCGCCACGGCAAGTCCCGCAATCGTCAGGGAGGCTGCTGTCAGCGCCACCTTCCACCGGCGTGCATCCCGCTTCCGGATGCGCACGGATTCCTCCCGGATGCGCTGCATCATCTCCGGGAGAAATGCCGGGGGTAAAGGTTCGTCCACCATGCGGTCGAACATCATTTTCAATATTTCCGGCCCTTTCTGTTCGGTTCGATTCTTGTTCATTTTCCAATTCTGTTATAAGTCATTACTTCCTTTTGCGCCCGTCATCAGCACAAATAGTTTCTTGCGAATGCGGTGTAACCGGGTTTTCACATTCGAAACCGTCAGCCCCATGATGACGGCTATTTCTTCTACCGGCTTTTCCTGCCTGTAAAAGAATAGTATCAAGACCCGTTCGTCCGGCGAAAGCTGTTGCATGGCCGCCTCCAGCCGTGCCATCCGTTCGTCGTTGCTTTCCCGCGCCAGAGCATCGCTTGCGTCTTCTTCCGCGACCTGCTCCAACATGCTGTCTTCGATGGCCGGCCACTCGTACTTTTTCTTTCGCACGGCCGATATCGCCGCATTGTACGCAATCCGGTAGAGCCATGTGGAAAAACGGCTGTTCCCCTGAAACGAAGCCAACGAACGGTAAACGTTCAAAAACACATCCTGTGTCAATTCCTCCGCGTCTTCCCGGTTTCCGACCACTCTCACAATCAGCGAATAGACCGATCGGCCATACCGCTCCAGCAGAGGAGCGAAACAGTGCATCTCGCCGGCCTGAACACGTTCGATATAACTGGTATCGGGTACTGACTCCATTTCGATTTTCTTTCTTTTTATTTCCCGGCCGCTGGCTGCCCTGCGAAAAACATCCGTCTGCCGTCTAATGGACGCAAGGCGGAACTTCAGGTTACAGTTTCGCGCAACAAATTTAGAGAAAGTCCGCCGCAGGGTGTAACCTTTCCGAGGAAAGAACGTCAAACGGGCAAACGAATTCAGGTATTTATATTTTTAAAATAAATGATTATGGACTTTATTGTTGCTCCACTGATAGTGTGGATATGTGTATCGGGCCTGTATGGTCTGTTTGAGTTGTATGCGCGCCGCAAGGAACGGATGTGTATGTACGAACGGTTTGGAGACAAGATTGCGACGATTAACCCGGAAATATTCAAGGGGAAATTCGGACTGCCCTTGCTTGCTCCACCTTCCTTCAGCGGATTGAAAATCGGATGTCTGCTTGTCGGAGTGGGTTTAGGATTAGTAGTGGGTCTGTTTTTTAATCTCGAAGTACAGCAAGCCCTTCGTGAGTGGAATGACTGGAGACGAGGCGAATTTTTCAGTGTAGCCTATGGTGCGCCGGTGCTGCTTTTCGGCGGACTTGGACTGATTATTTCATTTCTGGTCGAGAAAAACGCACAAAAAAAGTTTGATAATTCAACGAATCAGTAGTTGAGTTTCCTGTGACAGGCCTCCCCAAAAGGCGCCTGTCATTTTTTTAATTCCATTCGCCGTGTAATTTCCAACTGTCTGAACCTTGATTTACCTGATAATCCTTTAATCAAGTAAATCAAGGTTCAGACGTTGTTTTTGTGAATCAGATATTTATCCACTTCGGCTGCACTCAAGTGTTCCAGATCACCAAACAGCCACTTGCCCACCAGCGGACCTTCAAACTTAATCCGGCAGAGGAAACAGGCCCGGCATTAAATAATATAATAAAGGAATGGTTGGAGTAAAAAGGGAACGGAGGAGGCGTTGTGGCTGTCCGGTAAAACCGGGAAAGTCCTGCGGGACTTCGCCGGTTTTACCGGACAGGCCGGTCAGAAGTGATAGGGCGGACGGTGTGGCCGCGACAGCAGGGCGTTGGCTTCGTCGTCGTTGCGGAAACGCTCCGAGACAGGATCCCAGTAGAGGCGGCGGTTCAGTTTCATGGCGATGTGCTGCAGCAGGCAGGCGGTGCAGGAGCGGTGTGCCACTTCGGCGGGCGTGATGTTTTTCTTTCCCGTGCGGATGCTCTCCAGCCAGTCGCCGTGATGATCGACGCTGACCTGCAGGCGGAGGGAGTCGGGGCCGAAGGGCGAAAGAATTTTGGGGTCGGACGCCCGGAGCGCTTCCGACTTTGTGCTGACAGGCTCGTTGGGCGAAGCAGCGTAAGCGCCGCGGCTGACGAAGAGCCAGCCCTCCGTGCCGGTGAACAGGACACCGTTAGGCTTTTCGGCGCTCTCGGTCGTCCCGCGGACGGTGACGCCATTGTCATACAGCATTTCCGTTTCATAATATCCGTGGACGTCCCACAGCCCCGAGCCGGGCGCGGGAAATTCGGCGCGGCCGGCGATTTCCAGCGGACCGGAATATTCCCTGTCCATTGCCCAGTGTGCGATGTCGAAATGGTGGGCGCCCCAGCCCGTGATCATGCCGGCGCCGAACTGCTCGCAACGCAGCCATCCCGGACGGTCGTAACCTTGCTGCGGATGCACGCGGTCGAGGGTGTAGGGTATCCAGGGCGTTTGTCCCAGCCAGGCGTCGTAGTTGAATCCCCGGGGCACGGGCATTTCTTCCGGATTGCCCCCGGGCGGGTCACCCGGCAGGCGTATTTCGATCTCCTTCAGTTGGCCGATGCGTCCGTTGCGCACCAATTCGCAGGCCACGCGGAACTGCTCCATCGAACGCTGCTGGCTACCGATTTGCAGTACCTTGCCGCTGGCGTTCACGGCGTCGCTCATCCGGCGTCCTTCGGCAACGGTCAGCGAGGTGGGTTTCTGGAGATAGACATGCTTGCCGGCGCGTACGGCGTCGATGGCGTTTTTGGCGTGCCAGTGGTCGGGTGTGCTGATCAGCACGGCGTCCACATCCCGGCTGGCCAGCAGGTCGCGATAATCCTCATACGTGGCAACGCTGGAACCGCGCGTGCCGGACTTCTTCGCATAATAAGTTTCCACATACTGCCGGCCTTCCTCCAGCCGGTGGGCGTCCAGGTCGCATACGGCAACGATGCGGGCTTCGTCATATTTCCAGACACCCGGCATGTCGTGGTCGCGCGAGATGCGCCCCGTACCGATCGCGCCGATATGGATCCGGTTCGACGGCGCATGTTTCCCCAATACCGACGCCGGTACAATCGTCGGAGCTATCAGTATGCCTGCTCCGACTGTCAACGATTTTCGAATAAAACTTCTTCGTGTTGTCATCATCATTTGCAATTAATATTTTCCCCTTTTCCAGGATTTTACAATAACAGGACAAAGATAGTGATAATAACTCGCTCGGAATGAAGAAAGGAGAATGAATAGGAAGGGGATGTGTCAAAAGCCTGTCATCCCGCGCTTGATGCGGGACCTCCCGAAAAACGGTGTTAACTTTCAGTAGATTGCGGGTCAAGCTCGCAATACATAGGATGCTTAACAATATAGGGAACCTCTAAAAACTCCCAAAACCAAAGAGAATCCAAAGATTCAAAGATTCAAAAAAAACGAGCCGGTGGTGATGAAAAAAGTATGCTGTTGTCAAGAATGGGCAATCAGTGGAAGAAATTGTATTTATGGAGATGCAAATAAAAAGAACCCTTCACTC
>JAISOP010000191.1 GCA_031275525.1 Tannerella sp. | reverse complement strand
CTTATTTTTCAATTATTTTCAGCAACAAATTAGGCGTTTTTTCTAAAACTTCTTCATTGAAAAAATACAAACTCGCATGGTCGGCAGGATAAATGTACTTTGATGCGGCATTTACCTCTTTTGCATTTATTCGGTTGATAAATTTTTTTACTAAACGCCCATCGTTGCTACAGGAGCAACAACAGACGGCACACAAGCAAAAAGCCAGGTATTTAAAAAAGTTTCCCCTACTCGTCAGGCTTTTCGGACTCGCCCCGTTTTTGAAATGGTCTCCGGTCTCCATTACTCCCGTGCACTGTTGCACTTGTTTGAAATACTGTTTCATAAAACTTATAATTAAAATGCCTATCTGCTTTCCTGTAACCGCAACCGCAGACCCCCTCCCGCCCCTTGAACTAACCACTAATTTTGTTTGTCTCCCGCTTTGAGCCGTTCCACTTCCTGCCGGTGACGTTCGACCTCGCGCATCTGCGCCTCGAATTCTTCGTGATGCTGGCGGTCGAGTGTGGCGGCCAGGTCTTCGGTTGTCAGCGGCATGGAGAAGGTGGGTTCGGGACCGAATTTCGGCTCGTCGTCCACATGTTTCAGAAAAGCCGCCTTAGCGATGAACTGCTTGCCGTGCGAGCCGTCGGGCATCCGGAGGTCGTTGTGCAAGTGGGTCGTAAGTTTGCGGAGCACTTCTTTCTTGCCGTCGGCGGCCATGATCACGATCACTGCCTGACGTACGCCCGGAGGCCAGCCGTGCGCCACGAGTGCGGCATTTACATTGGCTGCCTGATCAATGACAACGTGGATAAAGTCCGCGTTGAGGATCGAAACCTTGACTTCGGCCAGCACGTCGGTCGCTTCTGTCCGTCCGTGGCGCCCGCCGGCCTCACCCGGCAAGAAGAATCCGAGCAGGTGCACGTCGTCGGCCGTCAGCACCCCGGCATAGTATTGCGTATAGGCCCAGGATTTTACCTGTGTCAGACACAGTCCGACGGTGACCTTGAGCAGCGAGTTGCGCAGGGTGCGGTCGGCGGCAGAGCCGTAGTTGGAACGGCACTTGGGAATCAGTGCGGCCAGTTGGGTACAGTTGTCACCCAGTTGCTGAGACAGTTGCTGGGGAAAGTTCCACGCCTGATGCGCCTGGACGGTCGTGACGATGTTGTTGATATTGTCGAACTGTTCGTCTATTTTTCCATGCCACCGGCGAATGTTGGCAAGCACTTCGCCCGGAATGTTCGCGCAGGTAACCGTCCCCAGGGCGAAGGCAAGAGTAAGTACGCCCTCGCCGGACAGGAAGGTTTCCCAGTCCACGGCGGAGGCAAAAAACAGGTTTAAGAGGCCGGATACGAGGCCGACCAGCACCATTGGAATGCATACGTTTTTTTTCATCTTTCTGATAATTAATTTGTTATTGTTATTAGTGATAGTAAAAGCGGGTAGAAAACGCTAAAATCCACACATGTGGATGTTTTTCCCACACGTGTAAACAAGTCTTCCACACATGTGGATATTTTATCTACATGTGTAGATGTTTCATCCACACGTGTAGATATTTTATCCACACGTGTGGATAAATCATCCACATGTGTAGATATTTTTCCCACACGTGTAAATAAGTCTTCCACACGTGTGGATGTTTTATCCACATGTGTAGATATTTCATCCACGTGTGTGGATATTTTATCCACACACGTGAATTCCGAGCCTTTTCCGGAAATTACGTGGAAACGCGACAAGTCTCCGGTGAAAAGAAGACCCGCCTCTTTTCGCCGGAGACTGTTTTGCGGAAAAATATACAGGGATAAAAACAAATCCACCCTCGCACGAATGCGACGGCAGGCCGTTTCTTTCGGAGGTATCGCCGTTTGCCTTTGCGAAAGGCCTCCGTATAGTATGTGTTCGCTTAAATGGTTGTCATGCAGGGAATTACCCCCCCCCCCCAATTAACATATCTTTATGATCCGGGAAGCAGAGGCTCTCAAAAACATTTTCAATCTTACGATTTGTCAAATATTCTGTCATGACAGTATTTAGTTCTTCGTTATTTGTTTATTACTAAATTCGGGGCGCAAGATAGAAAGTTTTTTCGAATATCGGCTATTTTTCCTGCAAGAAAAATTTTGCCGCCCCGTGTATTCCTTGTTTTAATAGTAGGACAAAAAATTAAGTATCAATCTATTTGAAGAAAGACCGATTTCAAAAACATGTTGTAAAACATATTTTGAGGAGGCACAAAAATAAAAAAAAGGAACCGGTATTGGGGGGTCGGGAAGCAGCGCCGGGTGTCCCATTGGATCCTTCAAACCGCCACAGAGCAAAAATCTTTCGAAAAAAACATTGTAGATCGACGTCACTCTGAGGGTGTGTCAAAAGCCCAGCTGCCGTCAACTAAAGCAAACGGCAAAAAAAGGGGGAATTGGGCTAAAGCCCCGCGGAGGCAACGTGGAGCGAGCGGTAGCCGCTATTTCTTTTTTCTTGGTTTTTTCTACGGGGAGAAAAAAAAGGGAGTAATCGCCCATTGGCTCCGCCTCCGCGGGGCTTTAGCCCAATGCTCCTTTTTTTGCCGTTTGCTTTAGCTGACGGCGGGCGGGCTTTGAACTTAACCTCTCCCCCGACCCCTCCCCACAAGGGAAGGGGGGGGCGAATCGGCGGTCACAGCTGTTATCCGAATGTCATTCCAATTATTTATAAAACCTCTTGGCGTGAGGTTGCGGACTTGACCCGTCGTAGCGCTGTTCCGGAAGCCCGACCCGCCGGCAGGGGCATGGGGTGGCCTCGGGCGGTGAGCCGTTAAGCTGTTGTCCGAACTGTGATTTATCTGATTTTTATGATTGGAATGATTTTTGTAATTCATCATAGCACATTTTATTTTTGTGAGGACCATAATGAATCAACAAATCATTCCAATCACATCAATCACATGAATCACAAAAATCACAGTTCAGACAAATGTGAAGCCAAGCGCACGAAGCCTTGTTTTTTGAGCGATTGCGGGTCCGGTTCGCAAAGACAGACGCCACGCCAGGAGGCTTTGGAGACAGCCTCCTCATTTTCTTCAAATTCCAGACCGTAGCCGACATCAAGGCGTTGATTTGAAGGCCCACCTCGCCCCAAAAGTGATTTCCGGGCATGGATTCTTCATTTGTTTGCGGGTGTCGTCGAATATTCGTAATATTGCCACCCGGTTGGCCGGCCATTGGAGGCCAACGTTCAACGTTATAAACCTAAATACAACAGACAAAATGAATTTAAGATCAATCGCAGTCAGTTTGCTGACAGGTATGATCCTGTCGGTTCCGGGCTACGCGCAGGAGCGCCCGGTATTGAAATTTCGTGCGGACGGCACGTTCAAAATCCTGCAACTTACGGACATTCACATGCAGCACCTGAACGAGGCGTCGCAGAAGGCTATCCAAAATATCCATACCATGCTGGATTTGGAGAAGCCGGATATGGTCGTCATTACAGGCGACGTCATCTTTGCGGCGCCGGGCGAACCCGGCTTGCAACGCGTGCTGGAACCGCTCATCAGCCGCAAGACGCCCTACGCTGTGACATGGGGTAATCACGACAATAACGACTGCGAAATGACCCGGCGCGAGATGCAGGATTATGTGCAAAAACAACCCTTCAACCTCGGATTCCGCGTAGAGGGACTGAATGACGAGAGCACCTTCAACGAAAGCGTGTTCAACATCCCCGTCCGGGATAGCCGGGGCGAGCGGGTGGCCTCCGTCCTCTGGTGCATGGACTCCGGCATCGGCTCCACGGTAAAAGGCGTGAAAGGCTACGGATGGATTACGCCCGAACAGATCGAATGGTACAACCGCGAGAGCCGGGCCTATACCGCAGCCAACAACGGCGTACCCCTGCCCGCGCTGGCCTTCTACCACATCCCGGTGCCCGAATACGGCGAGGCTACCTGTGCGGAGGAACCGCGCTGGGTGGGCCACAAGCTGGAGCGAGTCGCCAGCCCGCAACTGAACACAGGCTTTTTTGCCGCCACCGTAATCAACGGCGACGTGATGGGACATTTCTGCGGACATGAACACAACAACGACTTCGCAGCCCTGTGGCACGGCATCCTGCTGGCCTACGGACGATTCTCGGGCGGCAACACGGTGTACAACGACCTGGACTATAACGGCGGGCGCGTCATCATCCTCCGCCAAGACGCCCGCGAGTTTGAAACCTATGTGCGCCTGCGCAACGGCGACCTCATCGAAAGGGTCCACTATCCGGAACTGGTACGAAAAATAGAAGATTGAAAGGGGTCCGTCATGAAATATCGTACAAGTATCGGCCTTTGGATCCTCCTGTTCGCCTCTTCGACAGCCGGGGGGCAGTCCGTCTCGCTGAACGGAACGTGGGATTTATCTTTCTGGGAACAGCCGGCCGTGCCGCTCCGTTCGCCGGAAGCCTTGCAGCAAACGGAACACCGGACGATCCCGGCAACCGTGCCGGGCAATGTGGAACTCGACCTCCTGGCCGCCGGGCTGATTCACGACCCGATGATCGGCAGTAATGTGTGGGAAATGCGACCCTACGAAGGCTACCAGTGGTGCTATTCCCGCACCTTCCCCACGCCCGCCCTGGCCGCCGGGCAGCGTGCCGACCTCCGCTTCGGCGGCATCGACTGCCTGGCGGACATCTGGCTGAACGGCGCCAAGGTGGGCGAGGCGGAAAACATGCTGATAGAACATACTTTCGACGTGACCGGCCTGCTGAAGAGCGACGGCCAAAATACGCTGCAAGTCATCCTCCGTTCGGCGGTTATCGAATCGCAGAACTACCTGTTGAACGTCTTCAGCGGTAAGGGCGGCACGGCCAATCACGAATCGGAAAACATCCGCAAGGCGCCGCACGGCTACGGCTGGGACATCCTGCCCCGCTTAGTAAGCGCCGGACTGTGGCGGGACGTGGAACTGCAAATCGTGGAACCTATACATTTTACCGACGTTTTCTGGATGGTTCACCACATTGATACAGCACATAAGCGGGCATACGTGAGGGTCGATTACCAGTTGCATATCCCCTTCAAGGAACTGGACAAACACCAGGCCGTCGTCCGCCTGAAAAGGAACGGCCAGGTGGTGCATGAATCCTCGCAACGGCTCTATACGCACGCCTACGGTCACAGGTTCGACCTGGAAAATGCCGAGCTGTGGTGGCCGCGCGGCTACGGCGAACCGGCGCTGTATGAGGCCGAAGTCGAGATCGTCGATGCCTCCGGCCGGGTGCTGGCCGCCGACCGCCGGCGCATCGGACTGCGAACGGTAGGGCTTGACCTGACCGACATCACGACGCCCGAACAGCCCGGCGAGTTCTGTTTCCGCGTCAACGGCGAAAAGATTTTCATCAAAGGCGCTAACTGGGTGCCCGTCGATGCACTGCACAGCCGCGACGCCTCGCTGCTCCGAGGCGTCCTCGACATGGCCGTTGACCTGAACTGTAACATGCTGCGCTGCTGGGGCGGTAACGTTTACGAAGACCACGCCTTCTTCGATTTCTGCGACGAAAACGGGATCCTCGTATGGCAGGACTTTGCGATGGGATGTTCCGTCTATCCGCAGGACGACGGTTTTGCCAAGAAGATCGAGCAGGAAGTCCGGTCGGTAGCGCTGAAGCTTCGCAACCATCCCAGCTTGATCCTGTGGGCAGGCAACAATGAAAACGACGAGGCCATCGTCGGAAGCGTGGGTATCTATCATCCCGACCCCAACCGCGAACGCATCAGCCGGCGAACCATCCCGGAGTTGATGTTTGAACTCGATCCCACACGTCCCTACCTGCCCAGTTCG
This sequence comes from Tannerella sp., assembly GCA_031275525.1. Lineage (GTDB taxonomy): Bacteria > Bacteroidota > Bacteroidia > Bacteroidales > Tannerellaceae > Tannerella. The sequence continues at coordinate 1,351 of JAISOP010000191.1, read as the reverse complement.
CCCTACCTCTCGCCCGGATACTATGCCGGCGGACGGCGCCACGACCTGCTGCCCGAACGCCATCTCTGGGGACCGCGCGGCTACTACAAGGCGCCGTTTTACACCGAAGTTTACAATCATTTTGTCAGCGAAATCGGCTACCACGGCTGCCCCAACCGCGAGAGCCTGGAGAAAATGTTCACCCCTGACAACGTCTATCCCTGGAAAAAAGGCGCCTTTGAATGGAACGACGAATGGCAGACGAAAGCCAGCCGCTATCACCAATATTCGGATATTACGCTTGGAAGAAACAATTTGATGATTAACCAAATCAGGGAACTCTTCGGCCAGGTGCCGACCGATTTGGACAAGTTCATTTTCGCCTCGCAGACGGTACAGGCCGAAGCGATGAAATACTTCGTAGAATTCTGGCGAGCGGGCAAATTCTACCGCACAGGCATCCTGTGGTGGAACCTGCGCGACGGCTGGCCGATGGTCTCGGACGCGGTGACCGACTACTATAACGGCAAGAAGATGGCCTACTACTACATCCGCCGGGTGCAGGGCGACGCCTGCGTGATGATCGGCGACGCCCGCGAGCGTAACCATCCGGTGGTGGCGGTGAACGATACCCGCACCGAAAAGCGCGGGACGGTTACCGTCCGGGATCTGGACACGCGGGAAACGTTGTTTTCCGGCAAGTTCGTGATTCCTTCCAACGGAAAAACAACCGTGGGCTATATCCCCCAAACCCCGGCACAAGGCATGTGGCTGATTGAATATACGATTGACGACCAAAAACGGACGAATCATTATCTGGCCGGTCAAGCGCCTTTCCGCCTTCAGGACTACGAAAGATGGTACAAACAGTTGTCCAAAACCGTCCGGGAAACAGACTCCAGGGTTCAGGCTTTGTGAACGTTGCGCCAACCTTTGCGTCCTTTGCGGTAAAATGAGCATTTCGAAGGGAGTCCCTAAAACCCCCAACGCTCCGCAGAGAAGAAAAAATTGGTCCGCGAATGAACGCGAATAAAATGATTCGCGGATATTCGCGGACTTTTCTCTTTTTTATGGATAGCGCCTTAACCCGGATTGTAACTTGCCCGTACCGGGCAAGCAAGGGTGACTTGCCCGGTACGGGCAAATAGGGATCCGCTCAGGATTGTGACTTGCCCGGTACGGGCAAGTAGGAATCCGCTCTGCATTGTGACTTGCCGGAACCCGGCAAACAGGAATCCTCTCTGCATTGCGACTTGCCGGGTCCCGGCAAGTAGGAATCCTCTCTGCATTGCGACTTGCCGGAACCCGGCAAGCAGGAGCGACTTGCCGAGACCCGGCAAATCGCAATCCGGACAGACTTGAAGAACTTGTT
>JAISOP010000097.1 GCA_031275525.1 Tannerella sp. | reverse complement strand
CGCAGGAACTGCTGTTTGTAGTCGCCTGCGTCGCCGACGGTTCCGTGGATAAAAGCCTGCGTAGCAACAATGATGTTGTGAGCCAGTTCCTCCTGCTGTGCGGCAGTCATGCGGCGGGCAATCTCCTGCGCCTGCCGGCGGACGGGAGGGTCGTAGTCCTCTGCCGCACCTTTACGACGGAGGATGTAGAGGTCGAAGGCGGCAAAGGTCGGGTAGTCGAAGCGCATCGACTCGCCGCCCCGCCCGTTGGGGTAGTGCAGGTCGGTACGCGCCCAGTCAAGCACGGGCATGAAATTGTAGCACACCGTGTCAATCCCGCACGCGCCCAGGTTACGGAGCGACCGGCGGTAGTTCTCCACCAGGCGCGGATAGTCTGCCGAATGAATCTTGATGCCCTCGGCCACGGGAAGGCTCTCGACCACGCTCCAGTGCATCCCGTGGGCGGCAATTTCGGCCCGGACGGCGCGGATTTCCTCCACCGGCCAGGCTTCGCCGGCCGGGATGTGGTGCAACGCCGTGACGACGCCCTCAACCCCCATTTGCCGCAAATAGGCCAGCGGTACGGAATCGCCCTTCCCGAACCATCGCCAGGTTTTCTCCATCGCCATCGCTCAAACGCCGCTAAAGGAACTGAATCCGCCGTCCACCGGAATGATGGCGCCGGTGATAAAACTCGCCTGCTCGGAACAGAGGAAATGTACCAGCCCGTTGAGTTCCGTGATGTCGCCGAAGCGTTTCATGGGCGTACGTGCCAGGATTTTCCGGCTTCGTTCGGTATAGCCGCCGTCGGGATTAAGGAGCACGGCGCGGTTCTGGTTACCGATGAAAAAGCCGGGCGCCAGCGCGTTCACGCGGATGCGTTCGCTGAACTTTAACGCCATTTCCATCGCCAGCCATTGGGTGAAAATGCTCACGCCGTTTTTCGCCACCGAATAGCCGGGCACCCGCGTGATGGCCGAATAGCAAGCCATGGAAGCTATGTTGATGATGCTGCCTTCGCCCTGCTGCGCCATGGCCCGGCCGAAGACAAGGCTGGGATAGACCGTGCCGTTCAGGTTCAGGTCCGTCACGCGGTTGAAGTCTTCGATTTTCATGTCAAACACGTTCTGGTCCTCTGCCAGCGTCGCACCCGGCAGGTTGCCGCCCGCCGCGTTGACCAGGATGTCCACGCGGCCCCAGGTGGCCAGCAGTTGTTCCCGGGCAGCCTCCAGGCTCGCCATGTCCAGCACGTTACAGCAAATACCCGTCACCCGGCCGAGCGACTCCAGTTCGCTCCTCCTTTTCTCCAGCGCCTCCCTGTCGATGTCGAGGATGGCAACCTTCACCCCATTTTCCACCAGGCTTTTCGAGATACTTCCGCCCAGTACGCCGCCGCCGCCGGTCACCACGGCCACTTTCCTTCTTAAATCCAGGCTGATCATTGTACCTTGTATTTTTCGTATTCCCCGGCAATATCCGCCTGCCCGGCATCGCCCGCATGGACGAGTACACGGTAGCGGAGCGTTATTTTTTCGCCCTTCTTCAGACTCGTCGCCTGGTCGTCCGCAGGCCAGTAGAGGGGAGTTGGAGAGATGAAACCGTAGTCGCGCGTGAACCAGGGCGAGGGGAACCAGGGGTTGGACGGGTGTTGCAGGATGGCGATGCCCTCGACGCCGGTTTTCCGCGCACCGTAGCAGTCTATCCAGGGTGAAGCTGCGCCGAAGGTAGCTTTCTCGCCCTCCTGCCCTTGGGCGTTCACCATCGTCCCGCCCTGCTCGACCGACAGGTCGGGGTCGAGGCGTGCACTGAACAGCGAATGATTTGTTTTCAGGATGGTCACATCCGTCAGCATTTCCATTTCGATGTCGAAATCCAACCGGTAGAGCGTGGCGGAAGGCGCCGTGATGGTGATTTTCCGCCGGTCCAGGAGGGGCGCTTCCGCGTCGGGACGCTTCCAGAGGCATTCGTCTTCGATGACGACCCGTTCGCCGCCTGTTTCCACGACGCGGGCGCCGAGGGAAATGATACGCCCCCGTTCCAGCCCTTCCTGCCAATAGTTGCCGCCGTTCACGCGGTCGCATCCGAAGAAGAGCGACGAGTGGTGGGGCCAGATGCTGTTGCGCATCGAGGTCACGCTGCCGCCCGACGCCGGCCCGTTGACCGGGAAGAAGAACGGATACTTTTCGTCTTCCTCGAAACGGTAACTTGTAAAAAACCGGTCGCCGATGGTCACGTCAATTCGATTCCCTGTTCTGAGGGCCGAAACGACCGGGTTGCCGGCCGTCAACATGCCGCAACTGCCCACAAGCAGTGCGATAAAGATACTTTTCTTCATACTTTCTTATTTTAATGTGATTACTTGATTTCTACTACCGGGGGATGCGCCCAATCATTCCAGAGCCGGTCGGCGGTTGCGGGGGTCATTTCCCCTTCGTATGCCGCGACCCTGTAACGCAGCAGGTAATGCCTGCCGGGGGTCAATTCCCAGTTTTTGTTTTTAGTAGGGGCGAAGTTGATAAAGGCGTCGCCCCGTCCGCCATTAGCCTGTTTGTCCCAGATACGCAGGGGTTCGGGGGCATTGTAGTTCTGCGGATGACTGAGGAACAGCAGCCCCGAACGTCCAGTCTGCGTGTCCCCGGTCATGAAGATCCAGCGGGCGGTGGAACCGTCGATTTCCTGCCGGGTTTTTCCTTCGGAAGTAAGCATGACACAGTTCTCCCCGGTCCATTCCGGTGTCGCCCGGCAGCTGAAACCGGCATAACGGTAGGCTTCCATCAAGAGGGGGACGGAGGGGTAGAGGTGCGATTCGAAATCCCAGAGGAAGACGCCGGGGAGGTTCCAGGCCTTCACCTTCCAGCATTCCTCCATCAGGATTTGTTCGCCTTCCGGCGTAAAAGCCAGATGGTCCAGCGCCGCGTCGTAGCCGCTGAAGACCGCTCCGCGTGCGATCCCCCGGATGGCTCCGGCGCGCACCGTCCCCTGCCGGTCGCCTAAATTCCACAAGTCGTACGTATGGTCCCCGTACACCACACGTGTCCAGGGATTCCATATCCCGAAATGATGGTAATGGTCTTCCGGCTGGATATTCGTCAGCACGTTGCCCGCAGGAGACCAGGCCGGATGAATGAATCCGCTGCGCCGGAAGACGGTATCCACCCCGGCCGGCGGCTCTATATACGCGTAGTTGTATTGCAGGACGGGTTTCCCGTCTTTTTTCAACACCAGGGCTTTTTGCGTATCATCCACCTCCATGACGTTCCGCACCAGGCATTTCTCCACCGCCCGGGCGGTGAATATCCGCACATCGCCGGCTTTCGTATGACCGGTCAATATCCAGTAGAGCATCGTTCTGCCTGCTATCTCCACGGTCTGCGAAGGGACCTGCACGTTTCTCCACCCTTTCCGTTCGCTCAACTCCCACTCCGCAGTTCCATTCCCGTCCGGAAGTTCGACCGATACTACGCAATCCTGCCGGTCAAAAGCGCCGGCCTGCACCCAAAGCCTCACCCCGCCATCCTTCTCCGGACAACAGGACAGGCACAGGTAGATACCTAAAATAACAGCCACTGTTTTCTTCATATACCATAAGTTATTGTGATGTTTGCGGCAAATGTACTAAAAAAAGTGGTTAGTGGTTAGCGGTTAGTGGTTAGTGATAATGCATACAGCCCGCCGGAAATAACATTCTCAATTCCAATAAGGGCGTATACGATACAAGGGCGATGCGATACAAGAGGCTGTCTCCAAAGTCTCTTGGCGTGGCGTCTGTAAATCAAGTCATGGTTTCGTGCGCTTCGCTCGTTAAGCGACGCCCGGTCGGCTAAAATCTATGAACTCGCTCCGCTCAAACAACCATGAGGGCGTATGCGATACGCCCCTACAGCACGACCCAACATAGACGAGAAAATGTCCTGTGGTAAAGAACCTGTTCCCCTCTATATTGGGTCGTGCGTACTCGTAGGGGCGTATCGCATACGCCCTCATTTTCTAAGAATTGAAAATTGAGAATGAAGAAGACAGCAAGCGTCGTAAACCGATACAACTCTCCCCCTCTCCTTGTGGAGAGGGGTCGGGGGAGAGGTGAAACTCACCACTCACCACTCACCACTATTTTATACGATTGTTATCGCTTTATTGGCAAATGATAATTATCTTTGCGGCGGACAAAAAATCCAGCAAAAATGAACGTTTCATCAAATAGGATTACTCGCTTCGCACCGTCGCCGACGATGCAGGCAATCCCATTTGCTAAAAATACGTTAATGGGGGGGGGGGGGATTTTTGCTTTCCTAACAAATCTGCCGTTCTTTTTTTCGCATACTCCGTACTTTTCCTCCCGCCGCCACCGCGCCGAACCTCATACATCCTCATACACCTCCTCCTTCACTTTCCCGGTAGCTATATATATTACAGGTATAGTCCCGCAGTTTGGGGGAATGTCGTATCACGTGTTTTTTTTCACTTCCGATGGGGATATTCCTATATCACGCGCTTTACAAATGTCATTGTCCGCGTGTAGGGGCGAACCTGCGTGTTCGCCCTTTACGTTCACCCTTTACAAAAGAAAGCAAGAAAAAAAATGAAAGAAGAGACGGAAAAAGCCGCTATCGGTTATAACGGAATAAATACAAGGGCGGAGGCAAGCCCAGCCCCTACGGTTGCGGTGGCCGACGCCATAGGGGCAACCCTCGCGGTTGCCCGAAGTTACATCACCCCGCCTCCGCGGGGCTTTAGCCCAATGCTCCCCTCATTGCCGTCTGCTTCAGCTGACGGCAAAAAGACGAGCAAGCCGACGAACTCGATCACAGGAAATAATTAAACAAATTCATAATACAAAGAATCATGATAAAAAGACTACTTCAAACAGAAAGACTTTCGCGCACGGCGAAACGTATTTTCGGAACCCACCTGCCCGGACGTGCACGGCGCGGCGGCGGCAGGCACGTACGGACGGGTTTCGCAGCCCTGACGGCCGTGATCCTCTGGGCAACATGCAGCTTCGGCGCCTTTGCACAGGCCGTAACAATTGACATCGACAACCCGGGCAGCAGCAGCGGCACCGGATGGACTTTCAGCAGTCCCACGCTCACCATCACGGCAAACGGCGAATACACCGTCACCGGCACCGGCAGCCCGACCACCAACCGCATCGCGGTACAGTCCGGCAAGAATGTGAGAATCACGCTGCAGGATGTAAACATCGACGTGAGCGGCACAAACGACGCCTGCGCCTTCGACATGACCGGCGCAACGGTGTACCTGACCCTCCGGGGGACAAACGTGCTGAGAAGCGGCAGGGATAAAGCCGGTTTGCAGGTACCCGCCGGAGCCACGCTGGAGATTACGGCGGCAAGCACCGGCTCGCTGGAAGCAGCCAGCTTCGGCTTCAGCGCGGGCATCGGCGGCGGCTCCGGCTACGGCGGCGGCGCCATTACCATCTCCGGCGGCACTGTCACGGCATATAGCACTGGCTACGGCGCGGGCATCGGCGGCGGCTACAGCGGCGGCTCCGGTAGCCCCAGCGGCCCCGGTGGCGACGGCGGTACCATTACCATTTCCGGCGGCACAGTCAATGCATACAGCAGCTACGGCAACACCGGCGAGGGTGCGGGCATCGGCGGCGGCTACGGCGTCGGCGTCGGCTCCGGCGGCCCCGGCGGCACCATTACCATCTACGGCGGCACGGTCAATGCATACAGCAGCTACGGCGACACCGGCGACGGCGCGGGCATCGGCGGCAGCCGCAACGGCCCCGGCGGCACCATTACCATCTACGGCGGCACAGTCACGGCATATAGCAGCAGCAGCGGCAGTTTCGGCTTCGGCTTCGGCGCGGGCATCGGCGGCGGCCAGAACGGCAACGGCGGCAACATTAAAATCTTCGGCGGCACGGTCGAGGCATACAGTTTCTATAGCTTCGGCGGCGGCATCGGCATCGGCTGCGGCGCGGGCATCGGCGGCGGCGGCAACGGCGGCGACGGCGGCACCATTGCCATCTCCGGCGGCACGGTCGAGGCATACAGCAGCAACAGCACCGGCCGCGGCGCAGGCATCGGCGGCGGTGGCCACGGCGGCGGCGGCGACGGCGGCAGCGCCGGCACCATTGAAATTTCCGGCGGCACAGTTACGGCAACCGGCGGTACGGACGGCGGCATCGGCGGCGCCGGCATCGGCGGCGGCGCCGGCGCCGGCAGCAACATCGGTGGCGACGGCGGCGACATTACCGTCTCCGGCGGCACGGTCACGGCAACCGGCGGCACAACCGGCGTTGCAGACATCGGCGCCGGCAGCGGCGGCAGCAGCAGCGGCGCCGACGGTACCGTCACCGTCACCGGCGGAAGCCTGAATGCACCAGATATCCAGCCGCAGCCCATCGACGGCGCAAGCAACACCGTTTACCTCAACACCCTGACGGTGGGAACGGAGGTAAACACGGACATCACGGCGGGCAGCATCAGCGGCACGCCCTGCACGCCGGACGGCACCGGCGGCTACGGCATCAACGACGTAACAACCGACACCGGCGGCAAGGTATACTTATGGCTGACAGAAACGTCCGCCCCCGAACCGCTGGAGCTTACCACGTCCGGAGGGAAAACGTACAGCGCCAGCTACACGCGACCCAACAGTAACAGCGCTTCCGCGACATTACCGTTTTCGTATGGCATTTCATTAAGCCCGGCGGGAACATGCGTTTTCCCTTCCGCTGCTGCCGGCTATGCAGCGGTGTCGCCACAGACGGTTACGGTAACCAATGACGGCCCCAACCCCACCGGCCCGCTGACCGCAGCGCTGAGCAGCGCCGGCGCGTTCACGCTCTCTCCGGCTTCATGGCCAGACATCAGCGCTGGCGGGAGCACAAGTTTTACGGTTGCGCCGGTCACGGGACTTTCCGCCGGGACTTATACGGCAACGGTGACGGTCGCGGGCGATCACGGTATCAGCGCTTCGTTCAACGTGAGCTTTACGGTTACGGGCAAGCCGGCGCCGACAGCCGGCAATCTGGATTTCGACCTGACCCCCGCCGTCTACACGGGCGAACGTCAGGGCATCGCCGCGCCGGTGCCGAAAGCCACCGTTACCGGCCTGGGCGACATCACGGCGGTGAAGTACCGCGGTACGGGCACGACGGTCTACCCGCTTTCCGCCACGCCTCCCGTCAACGCGGGCACGTATGCGGTGACGGTCGATATAGCCGAAGGCACAGACTATGCCGCCGCAACCAATCTTTCGCTGGGGACGTTGAGCATCGCAAGGGCCGCGCCCACGGCCGACGTGCTGGACTTCGACCTCTCGGACGTTTACTACGCGGGTGAACGGCTGGGCATCGACACGCCGACGGTGAAACACCCGTACACCGGACTGGGCGCCCTGGCGGTGACGTACAACGGCCAGGATCGCCTGCCGGACATCCCGGGCACCTACACGGTGACGCTGGAGATCGGCAACGGCGTGAACTTCACCGCCGCGACCTTTGTGCTGGGAACGTTCACCATCCACCTGCCGCCCTATCCCTCGCTGACGCGCCAGGTGACGCTACCGGCGATTGCCGGCGTGACGACCACCCCGCCCGCCGGTCTCCACGCGCTGTCGAGCGGCCACGATTTCAAGTTCATCATCCACCCGTCGGCTGTGCTCGCCGGCCTGGAGCCTGCCGTAACGACCGGTCGCGAGACCGACGACCAGGGCGGCGTGACCCGTACGCTCAACGACGACGGCAGCTATACTGTAATCGTCCGCGCCATCCATCAGGATATTGAACTGCACATCGCCCTGGTTCCCGCGACCGCTACCGGTACCGCCGCGGTCTCGACTGCCGCCGTATGGTCTTCGGGTAACCGGATATACATCTCCGCCGTCCGCACCGGCCAGGCGCGTATCTACTCCCTCACGGGCACGCTCGTGAAGACAGTCTCCGTCCACGCCGGCGAGACCGCCGCAACCACCCTGCCCGCCGGCGTCTATATCGTCGCACTGAACGGAATCAAACGGAAAGTGGTGGTTAGCGGCTAGTGAGAGGACTTGAGACTGGAGAATGGAGAATTGAGACAGGGGTTAGTGGTTAGTGGTTAGCGGTTAGTGAAAAACGCCCACTTATCACTAACCACTAACCGCTAACCACTATTTTATTCCGGTATTTGGTGTATGGCCCATAACTAAATCCAGCGTACCGCCGTTCACTATATCGGCATAGTCGATATAGCAGCGGTTGTAGGGCTGTCCGTTCAGTTTAGCCGACTGTATATACACATTTTCCGGGGAGTTACCGGCGGCGTTCACGACAAACGTTTTTCCGTTGGGGAGATGCCAGGCGATACGGTCAAACAACGGCGATGTCAACTCAAAGCGCGTTTCGCCCGGGCATACGGGATGAATCCCGCTTGCCGCCAACACGTACCATGCCGACATTTGCCCTACATCTTCGTTACCTATCAAGCCGTTGACGCCCGTCTTGTAGGCGTTTTCGCAGATAAAACGCGACCATCGCTGCGTCTTCCACGGTTCGCCGAGCCGGTTGTAGAGGAAGGGAATATGATGCACCGGTTCGTTGCTGTGATTATAGTAATCGTTCCAGCGGAAATCGGCGGGCGTATTGGCGAACAGGGAGTCGAGGTCGGCCACGGCAGCTATGCGTCCGCCCATCAGCTCCGCCATCCCGTCGATGTCGTGGGGGACGAACCATCCCTGCTGGTAGGGGTTCGATTCGGCGCAGCCGTAATCGTGTTGCAGCCGTCCTTTGGCGGGTAGGGGAGCAAACAGGCCCTCGTCGGTCCGTGGACGGAACCAGCGCATTTCGACACTGTCCCACACGTTGCGGTACGACTGCGAGCGTTGGAGGTATTTCTCCTGTTCGGACGTTTTGCCGAGCCTGCGCGCCAACTCCGCCGTGCACCACTCGGTGTAAGCGTGTTCGAGCGTAGAGGATATGCTGCCCGAATGCCCTTTCGTTCCGTTGCCGAAACGTTCGCAGGTTGCCTCGACCGCTTCCCATGCAGCTTGGGTGTCGAAGCCGCGGATTCCTTTGGCGTAGGCGTCGGCGATGAGCGAGATGGCAGGGTTGCCGAGCATACAGCCGCTGTATGCGTTCAGGAATTCCCAGCGTTCGAGATAGCCCTCGCCGCTTTCGTGGGCCAGCGTGACGAGCGAGTTAACCAGGTCGTTTACCACCTCGGGGGCGATGATTGTCAGCAGGGGCGTCTGGCTGCGGAAGACGTCCCAGCCGCTGAAAACCGTCCGTTTATGGAACGACCCGGTGGTATGTATCTTCCTGTCTCCGCCGACATACCGTCCGTCCACGTCGCTGAACATACGCGGGTCAATCATCGTGTGGTATAGTGCGGTGTAGAAGATGGTCCGTTGCGCCTCCGTTCCCCCGGCAACGGTGATCCGCCCAAGTTCCCTGTCCCAAAGTGCACGGGCCTGTTCGCGTACTTTGTCGAAATCCCAGTGGGGAATATCCGCTTCAAGATTCTTGCGTGCGCCCTCTTCGTCAACAAACGAAATGCCGGTTTTCATCAACACCTGTTCGCCGGCAGCGGTCTCAAATTCGGTAAAAAAGCCGAGGTGTTCACCTTCGTATTCCTTGACGTTGCGGTGAATTCCGGCGCGGGCAACGATTTGACGGTACGCGTCGCTCGAAACATCGTCCAGCCGGCGCGTCTGTCCGTCGGGAATATCGGCGCTCCATACGCCTGTGTTTTTCAGCGGCAGCGAAAATTGGGCATAATAATACACCGTATAAAGCGCTTTGCCGCCGCCGTTCCCCCATCCGCCTTCGTTGGGCGTACATTCCATTCGCCCGGCGATGGTGTGGTCATCGACGATGCGCACGGTTTGCCATGCCGAAGCGCCGGCAACCCTGCGGGCCAGGTCGATCTGTATCCGCGAGGTTTTGCTTTCGGGCCAGGTGAAACGCAGCATTCCGGCACGGGGGGCGGCGGTGGCCTCTACCCGGACGCCGTAATCGGAGAGAAGTACGGAATAGTAGCCGGCGGAGGCTGTTTCGCTCGCCTTGTCGTACCGCGAGCGGTATCCGTCTTCGGGCTGTTCAGCCTTGCCGGCAACGACTTTCAGGTCGCCCGTAGTGGGGATGGTCAGGAAATTGCCTAAGTCGCCGAACCAGCCGACGCCGCTCATCTGGGTCATCGCAAAGCCTTCGATGGTGGGATGTTCGTAACTGTAGCCGTTACCGTTATCGCCTCCGGTAACCGTGTTCGGGCTGACTTGTACCATCCCGAACGGGGTAGCTGCCCCGGGAAAAGTCTTTCCGGCCTCGTAGCCAACGGTGGTAGCCCCGATAAACGGGTCCACGTAATCAGAAACATGCTTCTGTCCGGCAGCCTGTTTGCCGTCGCCGCAGGCGATCGCCAGCATACTTAACAGGAAAGGAATCATTTTTTTGTTCATATCGGTTCTAATTTATTTTTGGCAATGACTGAAGGATTGCCGAGTTATTTTATTTACAGTAAAATTAATAGACGCAAAAGTAGATGAAAATCTCCGGACGGACAAATGCCTTTCCTCCCGTTCAGCGTTGCAGTAGAGGCATCTTCTTGGGGGGGTGTCTCAACAGCCTCTTATTGTCCAATAAGAGGCCGTTGAGACAGCCTCTTTCTTTTTACATGATATACCCCACGCCCGTCGTACATCGTGTACGCCCCTCGTGGTACACCGTGTACCATTCCCGTGGTACGCCGTGTAATATGAATTACTTCTGTCGGAAGCCGGACGGCCTGTTCTTGCCGAATGCGGGTATATTCCCTATTGAAAAATGTATCATGAAGAGGGAACGGGAACAGGGCGAACACACGAAAATGATACCGCATACCGTGTGGATACAGACTGTTCCGGGCTGATCCGCGTAACTGAAATGGGGAGCAAAACAGCTGATTTTAAGGACACGCCATACATCCTGCGTTGTACACACTGTACAACGTGGCTTGTACACACTGTACAAGGGAGGGCGTACACGGTGAACGACGGGAGGCGTACACGATGTACGACGGGAGGCGACCATGATGGTCGTCGAGGGGCGACCACGATGGTCGTCGAGGGGCGACCACGATGGTCGTCGAGGGGCGACCACGATGGATGACGGGAGGGGGATTTCTGAGGGAGAAAATGAAGGAACTTTCATCCTTCACTTGGGGACACGCCTTATCCGGTGTCTTTTTCCCTTATCGACCATGGAAGCGACGGTGAGGTCGCCGGTGACGTTGACCGAGGTGCGCAGCATGTCCAGCGGACGATCGACGCCCAGTATCAGCGCCATGCCTTCGGCCGGGATGCCGGCGGCGGTGAGTACCATAGTCATCACAACGTAGCTGCCGCTTGGAATACTCGGTGTGCCGATGGAGGAGAGGGTGGTCATCAGGACAATGACCAGCAGTTGCTCCATGCCCAGGTTGAGTCCCAGCACCTGCGCGATGAAAACGATCGAGATTACCTGGAAACAACTTGTTCCGTCCATGTTGATGGTCGCCCCGATGGGCATTACGAAGGAGGTGACTTCCTCGGACACGCCTAATTTATTCCGGGCGGTGTCCATGGTGATGGGCAGGGTGGCTGCACTGGAACTGGTGGTAAAGGCGACTAACTGTGCGGGATAGATTTCTTTGAGGAACTTTTTTGCCGGAAGAGGTGTAAAGCAATGCACCAAAAGCGGGTAGAATCCGAATGAAAGCATCAGCAGGCCTGCGGCTACGGTGGCGGCATAGGTGGCCAGGGCGCTGAAGATGCCGATGTCGCCGGAGAAGTCAACTACCAACCCCGCCATCAGCGCCAGCACGCCGCCGGGCGCCAGGCGGATGATATATTCAATCATTTTCAGCACAATATCATTCAGGGAATGGAGCAGTTTCAGGACCGGTTCCGCCTTTTCGCGGCCAACGCTCAGCGTGGCCGTCCCCAGCAGCAGGGCAAAGAATATGATTGACAGCATCCGGCGGTTGTCGCTCAGGGCGCTGAAAATATTGTCGGGAATGATCTCGTCGAGAAACCGGAGCGGCTCTTCGCTCTCCTGCTGCATCTGCGCCATTTCACCCACTTTGCCGCGGTAACTTTCTTCGAGCGCCGTCGTTTTCGCGGAATCGACAAACCGACCGGGTTTCACAACCGAAACCAGCGCCAGACCCAGTAAAACGGCAAACACGGTGGTTGTAAGGTATAATGCAACGGTTTTCAGTCCGATACGCGAAAAGCGGCTCACGTCCGACAGTTCGGCCACCCCTTTGACAAGCGAAATGAATACCAGCGGAACGGCGACCAGTTGGAGTAGCCGTATAAAGAGTTTGCCCCAGGGCTTAATCCAGTGGCTGACGATCGATTCGCCACCTGTGTGCAGGGCCACAATTCCTGCAAGGATGCCCAGCAACATCCCTGTGACAATCTGTAAATAGACCGGAATACGCATTTTTTTCATGCTGACTGACTACTAATTACTTTGCTTTACACAAAACCGTTTATTCTTTGTAATATACTCGTTTGACGCGCGGAGAGAGGGAGGTCAATATTTCGTAGGGGATGGTGTCCAGTTTCCGGGCTATTTCGCCGACGGGTAATTCCTTGCCGAAAACGGTCACTTCGTCCCGTTCCTGCGCCTCCTCCACATCCGTCACGTCAATCATGCTGATATCCATGCAGAGGTTGCCGACGAAGGGGCAGCGCCGTCCGCGGACGATGACTTCGCCGGCGCCGTTGCCCATCCGGCGGTCCAGGCCGTCGGCATAGCCGATCGGTATCACGCCAATCCGCGAGCCGCGATCCACACGGCTCCTGCGTCCGTAGCCGATGGTGCTGCCGGCCGGCGCTTCCTGGATTTGCAGGATCGTGGTTTTCAGCGTGCAGACGGGCTGTAAGGTCTCCGAACCGGGCAGCGCGCTGATGCCGTATAGCCCGATTCCCAGCCGCACCATGTCGAACTGATAGTCGGCGAACCGCTCGATACCGGCCGAATTGAGTATGTGCCTGCTCACCGGATAGCCCAGTTCCTTTTCCAGCACATCCGCCGCTTGGGTATAGGCCTGTATCTGTTGCCGCGTAAAGGCGTCGTGTTCGGCCGAATCGCTCCCCGCCAGATGGGAAAACACCGACCGGGCATACAGTCCGCTTTGCCGCTTCAACAGCCGGCTTACCTCCGGCATGTCTTCCGGCCGGAATCCCAAACGGTACATGCCGGTATCTATCTTCACATGGACGGGCCAGGACACGATGCCGCGCCGTTCGGCTTCCCGGCTCAGCGCGTTTAGCAGTTTGAAGCTGTAAACTTCCGGTTCCAGCCGGTATTCAAAGAGCGTGTTGAAACTGCCGAATTCGGGATTCATGACGATAAGGGGGACGAAAATCCCTTCCCGGCGAAGCTCCGCTCCCTCGTCGGCCACTGCCACCGCCAGGTAACCGCAGCGATGTTCCTGGAGGGTCTTCGCCAACTCATACGACCCCACGCCGTAGCCGAAGGCTTTTACCATGCAGATCATTTGCGTCTCCGGGTGGAGGATCGAACGGAAATGATTGTAATTATGCACGATAGCGTCCAGGTTCACTTCCAGAATCGTTTCATGCACTTTCTTTTCCAGCAGTTCCGTGATTTGCTCGAAGTGGAACATCCGCGAACCTTTCAGCAAAATCAACTCGTTGGCGAACTGCTTGAACGAGGGCGAATGGATAAATTCCTGCGTGGTTCCGTAGAACTCGCATTCCATACCGAAGGCTGCCGGGCCATACGTTTTCAGGTCGCGCCCGATGCCGATGACGCGCTCCACCTTCTTTTGCCGGAACAGTTCCGCCACCTTTTTATACAGTACTTTGGGCATCAGGCCGGATTGCAGAATGTCCGAAAGAATCACCGTTGTTTTCAGCTTGTTGTCTCCCTTGCGGCTGAGTTGGAAATCCAGCGCGATGGCGAGCGAATGGATGTCCGAATTGTAGGTATCGTTGATGAGGCGGCAGTGATTGATGCCCTCCTTGACTTCCAGCCGCATGGCCACCGGTTCCAGTGTCCGGAAGGCCTGCATGTTGCTCAGGGCGGTGGGTTTGAGGTAGGTCATCAGGGCGATGCAGTGAATCACGTTTTCGATGGATGCGGCGTCGGTGAAGGGCGCCTCATAGGTGCGGGTAATCCCGAAGGTTGTACAACTGATTTGGGTTACGGTTTCCCCGCGCCGGACAGACTCGATAAACACCTGCGCCTCCGAATCGGTACGGCTCCAGCCCAGTCCCTTGTGCGACAGGCAGGCCGTTTCCAGTCCGTGGACAATGTGCTTGTCGTCGGCATTGTAGATAATCACTTCGCAATCGTTGAACAGCGACAGTTTCTCCAGGCATTTCTGCAAAGGGGAGGTGAAATTTTCCTGGTGAGCTTCCCCTATATTGGTCAGTATGCCGATGGTCGGCGCGATGATTCGGCGCAGGTGCGCCATTTCATTTGGCTGCGAAATACCGGCCTCGAAGATGCCCAGCGTATGGTTTTCGTTCATCTGCCAGACGGACAACGGCACGCCCAGTTGGGAATTGTAGCTGCGCGGCGAACGGACGATGTGGAACTCCGTGTGCAGCAACTGATACAGCAACTCCTTCACGACGGTCTTGCCGTTGCTGCCGGTGATGCCGACAACCGGGATGCCGAACTGCTTCCGGTGATGTGTCGCCAGTTGCTGCAAGGCGGTGGACACGTTCTGGACAACCAGAAAGTTTGCATCCTTCATGGCCTCGAACTCCGGCCGGTAGCGGCTCACCACAAAATGGCGCACCCGCAACCCGTACAACTCGGCGATATACTTGCTCCCGTCGTTGGTTTGTGTCCGGATGGCAAAAAAAAGCGTTGTTTCGGGAAAAGACAGTGTCCGGCTGTCTGTCAGTAGGTGGTCGATAAAACCTTCTTCCAGCATATCATATTTTGCCCCGATAATCTCAGCTACTTCCTTTATATAGTATCTCATGCAATTGCCTTACCTCATTTTCCAAACAAAGGTAGGGATTCTTTGCGCAAAGCCGTTTGATTTTTAACAAAGTTTGCGACAAAAACTGTTTATACGATTCGCTTTGCGGATTCAACGGCCTGTGATTCAAAGCCCGTTGGATTTCGGTCACTTTTTCCAGCGTATCCCGTGCCGCGGTATCCAGCCACGTTTCCGCAAAACGCTCCCAGATGTATTGAACGGCCGTCTCCGAAGGGTGGAGCATGTCCTCCGCATAAAAGCGATAATCGCGCAGTTCGTCCATCATCAACTCATAGGCCGGAAAGTACAGGACTTGCCGGGGATACCGCGCCTGCAACTGTTCGATGGCCAGCAGCAGGACGGACTTGCTCAGTTGGTTTTCGTGCGCACCGTCTTTGCAGTGGCGGATGGGGCTGACGGAAAACAGCGCTTTCATCGCCGGACGCAGGCGCCACAGGCACGCCAGCGTTTCTTCCCATATCTCCGTGATTTGCGGCACGGAAAGCCGCTCGCGGACAAACAGCCTGTCGGGCAGTTTGTGACAGTTGGCCGCCACCTGCCCGGTCTCCTTCAGCCGGTAAACGTACGCCGTGCCGAAAGTCACCAGCAGCCAGTCGGTTTGCCGCAAGTGTTCCGCCGCGGCATACAGCCGTTCGTTGATTTTGTGCAGCGTTTCGGTGGGTGAAACGGCCGAGAAGCGGCTGTGATGCGCCCAACTGTGGAACAGTCCTTCATGGAAAAACAAATCCTTTTCACCCCAGGCTTCCGGCTGCTGCAAGCGCTTGAGGGCTTCCGCCGTGGACACCGGGTTGTACAGGGTGCCGAACGGGTTGACCTCGGCGTTGAACTTTCCATCGGCCAGCCGTTTCCCGATGTTTTCCGCAAAACACGATCCCAGCAGCATCACCGCCTCCCGGTACGAAATACCTGCCTGTTCAGGTGGCCTTTGGATAGCTATGGGGGTACGGAAATTCATCGATCCATTCATTGGGTTTGCCCGCAAAGAAGGCGTTTGTTTTCGGACAACGTCGTCAGTCGGGAAAAAGGATGGATAACTGGCGCCGGTCTTGCAGCATTTTGCGTTTCTTGGGTTCGGTCAGCGTCCGGCGGACGTATTCGGGAGTGACCTCGTTCACCGTAGGCGCGGCCGGTTCGCGACAGGTGATGAAATATTGCGCCTTTTTCATTACTACGCCGATTTTCTTCAGCTGTGCGGAGGTCAGCCGGCCGAAACGCCGCGAAGCGACAATCAGTTTCGCCGACTTCACCCCGATGCCCGGCACACGCAACAGCATCGCATATTCGGCTGTCTGCACATCCACCGGAAACGCTTCGGGATGACGTAGCGCCCAGGCCAGTTTCGGGTCTATCTCAAGGTCGAGGTTCGGATTGTGTTCGTCCGCAATCTCGTCGGCGCGGAACTCATAAAAACGCATCAGCCAGTCGGCCTGGTAGAGGCGGTTTTCGCGCACCAGCGGCGCCTGCTTCAGGGCAGGCAGACGGCTGTCGCCGGCATTGACGGGGATGTAGCCGGAATAATAGACCCGCTTCATGGTGGGACGCTGGTAGAGGGCGGAAGAGAGGCGGAGGATGTCGCGGTCGCTTTCGGGGGTGGCGCCGATAATCATCTGCGTACTCTGTCCGGCAGGCACAAAACGGGGCGCGTGACGGAATGTGCGGCGGTCTTCGAGGCTCTGCAACATACCCTGCTGGATGTAGCGCATGGGCGTGAAAACGGTCTGATAGTTTTTCTCCGGAGCCAACAGTTTGAGATTGGTTTCGCTGGGGATTTCGAGATTGACGCTCATGCGGTCGGCATACAGGCCGCCTTCGTTGACCAGTTCGCGGCTGCATCCGGGGATGCTCTTGAGGTGGATATAGCCATTGAAGCGGTGTATTGTGCGCAGGTCTTTCACCACGCGTACCATTCGCTCCATGGTGTAATCGGGGTTGCGCACCACGCCCGAACTGAGGAACAGCCCTTCGATATAGTTCCGGCGGTAGAATTCAATCGTCAGTTCCACCAGTTCGCTGACGGCAAACGTCGTTCGCCGGATGTCGTTCGTCCGCCGGTTGATACAGTAGGCACAGTCGTAGATGCAATGGTTGGTGAGCATGATTTTGAGCAGCGACACACACCGCCCGTCTTCCGTGAAACTATGGCAGATACCCATCCCGCCAACGGTATTCCCCAGTCCGCCGGGTTGATTCCGCCGAACGGTACCGCTGCTTGTACACGACACATCGTACTTTGCCGATTCCGCCAGTAGCTTAAGTTTGTCCAATATCGCTTCGCTGATCATAACTGCAAAGGAACGGCTTTTTTCCCGAAACAGGAAAAACAAAAGGGAACCTCTAAAAGCTTTAAGCCGGAGGGATGAAAATACCGATGGGGACAACGATCGCAAACCAAAAAATCACCGGAAGCTATTGCTTTTACAAAAAAGGGATGTACCTTTGTCCGCATTATAAAAATAGAAGAATAATGCGAAGATCCATTTTTTATATCAATCACTCTATTTCCTCTCCCCTGCTGAATTGTGGCACGATTTTTGAGGGGGGGGGGGGGATTTCCCACCTCACTGAAAATCGGATATATCCATTTCGTGAACCACACGCGGCAAACCGGCCGTTGTTCTTTAACAGTCCAAAAATCATTTTATTTGCGAAACAGGAGAAACCTTTTTTCTCCGGAAGCATCGGGCTACCTGTCTGCGAACAGGAATCATGCCACCATGCCATCCGGAGAACAGGCATAGTAGCGAAGAGCACATCCCTTGCATAAACAATAAACGGAAATACAGAGATGGTTAAGCCTGTTAGAAAAAGCAAACTCCAATCACCGGCCACCCAACCGGATCACAAGCAGACGCCGAAAGACAATTGGTGGAAACATTTTTTGGGTATTAGAAGCATGGCCGTTGCAATGGCAGGATGCTTTTTGCTATATACCGCCATATCCATGGAAGAGGGTTACCAGTGGGTATGGAACGGCTTGCTGAAAGGGAACTGGACCTACATACGGCAACATCGCCATGCCAGCCTGGAAGAACGCAATCAGATGAAAATGGGTTTCAATTATGCCTACCTGAATTATATTAAAAAAAATACGCCCGACGACGCTATCATCCTCTTTCCCCTCAAAGAGCATATTACGGAACAAAGCGGTAATATGAAATTGGGTGGTGAAATAACTGCCAAAAATTGGGTAACCCATTTTGTTTACCCGCGCAAGGCGCTTTATAAAGATGAGGAAGCAACCAACCCGTTGTACGGCCGGGTCACGCATGTAGCTATTATTGCCGGTCATGGCTATGAAGATTTGGAATACGAAGTGCAGGAAAAACCCGCATTTGCCGTCTTCCCCAAAAAACATCCGGATCACTAAAAAACAAACAATATGTTAGTCACAGGTTTATTAATCAGTATGCTGCTGGGCATCTGCGTCGTGTTGAGCATTTCCCGGCAGTTGAAATGGACGGAAACGTTAGGATTGGCTTTTCCGGTGGGTATTGGCGTACAAACATTCCTGATGGTGTGTTTGGATTTCGTGGGCATCCGGATTACAGCCACATCCATCCTCCTTGTTTCCCTCGTATGTATGGCAGGATTGGCCGTCCGGCTGTATTTCCGCCGCGATGCACTCAGGGAATGGATGGCGGCGGTACGCGTTTTTTCATATCCGAAAATTAACTGGCTATGGATCGCCACCCTGACTGCCCTGGCGGTAGTGTGCGTAATGAATGTCACAAAAACTATGTATTATCCCACGTTCGACGGAGACAGCGTCTCCGGATTTAATTTGATCGGCATGGCCGTGGCGCACGAAGGCACCATCAAAAACCTTTCACTCTATAATGACGTGAATTTTTTGCCGAGGGATTATAATTTGTATATGACATACGCACCGCTTGTACAACTGGGGTACACCTACGTATATATGCTGGGGGCGGAAACCTCTAAAATCGTCACAGCGCTGATGTTTCTCTCCTTCCTTTTTGCCTTCTATGGCGTAACAAGTCGCTTTGCAACGCATACCCTAACCGCGCTAACCACCTTTTTTGTGCTCATTACGCCCGAAATGTTAGGCTTTTCTTCCATGTCGGGCACCAATTTCGTACACGCCGTGTATGCCTCGCTGGGACTTTTGTTTTTTGCCGCCTGGTATTACCGGAAAATACCGTCATTCTTATGGCTTGCCGCCCTGTTACTGATGCTGAACGTATGGACCCGCAACGAAGGACTGGCCTTTATCGGGGCCGCTTGCTGCCTGCTATGCTGGCACAGCATCCGGGCGAAACGCTATCAACCCCTTTTCCTGTTCACCACCTTGTGTTTGTTCCCGTTTGTTTTTTGGCAACTTTTCCTGAAAATCAATCACCTGGAAATTGTACAGTTGATGATATTCAAGCCCTACTGGGACGGTGCAAAAGCGGCGACACTCGGCCGGGAAATGTGGGCGCTATTCAGCAGCCCTGTTTACTACGGATTCACATTTGTGCTGTTTGTGGGCATCCTGCTTTCCAACCTGTGGCATCTTTTCAAGAAAGCCGACCACCTGGTCACCCTCTCGTTGATCTTCCTGGCCTGGATATTCTACACCATCCTGGTTTATCAAATTGATTACGTCTGGGACACACTGGAAAATGTAATGAGATACTCATACAAGCGTTTCCTG
>JAISOP010000072.1 GCA_031275525.1 Tannerella sp. | reverse complement strand
TGCCGTAGATCAGCAGATCGGCGGGACTGTCTGCCAGGATGCCGGGCCTCAGACGGTCCTGCCAGTAGTCATAATGCGCCAGGCGGCGTAGCGAGGCTTCGATGCCGCCCAGCACAACCGGCGTTGCGGGATAAAGGGTTTTCAGGATATTGGTGTAAACGATGCTGGGATAGTCGGGGCGCATGCCGGGACGCCGGTCGGGCGTATAGGCGTCGTCGCTCCGCAGGCGTTTGTTGGCGGTGTAGTGGTTGACCATCGAATCCATGGCGCCGGGCGCTACGCCGAAAAAAAGCCGCGGCACACCCAGTTTCTTGAAATCACGGTAGTCTCCCCGCCAGTCCGGCTGCGGCACCAGGGCTACGCGCAAGCCTTCGGATTCCAGTACTCGCCCGATTACCGCCGCGCCAAACGAGGGATGGTCAACATAGGCGTCGCCGCTGAAGAGGATGACGTCAAGGTAGTCCCAACCCCGCATTTCGACTTCTTTTTTGGTTACCGGCAACCAGTCTGCCGG
Organism: Tannerella sp.; assembly: GCA_031275525.1. Taxonomy (GTDB): domain Bacteria; phylum Bacteroidota; class Bacteroidia; order Bacteroidales; family Tannerellaceae; genus Tannerella. Next base: position 6,584 of record JAISOP010000072.1, on the reverse strand, counting down.
ATGGTAGGAGTTCATTTCCTGCATTTCGTTTTTCGGGAAATGCCTGTCTTCAGGAGATCGGTAAAATTTCAATCCAATATCCGTCGGGGTCTTCAATAAAATAAAGTCCCATCTCGAAATTCTCGTAACAGATGCAGCCCATTTCCCGGTGATACCGGCGCGTTTCTTCGTAATCGCCCGGCACGCGTACGCACAGGTGAAATTCACACTCGCCCAGTTCGTAAGGCGCCGTATGATCGCGTAGCCAGGTCAGTTCCAGTAAAAAATCGGTCCGACTGTCTGTCAGGTACACGATGACATACGAACCGTCGCTTGCCGTCTGGCGGCGCGTTTCCTTCAGACCGAGCGCCTTGTCGTAAAAAACAAGACTGCGCTCAAGGTCAAGTACATTGAAATTGAAATGATCGAATCGGCTGTTTATTTTCATTGTTCTATAATTTAATGTAGGGTAAAGCTGAATCTCCGAATCTTCATTTGGTGTCTATCAAACGTTTCAATTCTGCGATTTGCCTGGCTTGTTCTTCAAGCGCTTTGGCTTGTTCGCCAATGACGCTTTTCTGCTCCCCAATGACGGTCTCCTGCTCTTCAATGACGGTTTTCTGCTCCCCAATGACTTTTTCCTTCTCCTCGAGCGCTTTCTCCTGTTTCCTGTTTGTTCTACCGAAAAGAGCCATGACGCGCTGGGCTTCTTCTTCCTTTGCTATTTCTTCCCGCTCCCTCGGATCGGCAACCATCTCCTTTAGCATGGAGGCTATAAACAAAATGTCTTCATCATCCGAACTGTAGGTATATTCCTTGCTTATTTCCGAACCTGCCTCGACGAAATGGGCCTGCTCAAAAAGACTTAGCAACTCGTTCAGTTTCGTGCCGTAGCGTTGGTCCGTAATCCTTTTGGCCTGGATGACATAGCAGTCGTGGGTGAGTTTCTCCACAAAGGGCGCTTTTTTTTCAATCAGGTTTCCCTGATACAGGTCCCTGTAGCGCCGCTCCACTTTGATGCACGGGCTTTCTATTTCGGCAAGCCGCCCGCCCAGTACATAGATGGTCGTAATGGGCAACGCCGCCTCCTCGCCCTCTACCCGGTCCACTCTTTTGTACTGTTCCCCCAGGTAGTTGCGAAACCGCTCCACATCCGTCTCGTCCCACGATTTCTGTACTTCTATCAGGATTTTTTTTCTTTCGCCCTCCTTCGTTTCCAGAACGGCCATAAAGTCTATCCGGAAAATGGAATAGCCGATGAGGTTTCCGGATGCCTTCCCTTTTTTGGGGGGGGGTCTCTTGTATGTGAATTCTTGCGGACTGACCTCTACGGATAGTATGTTCTCACCCAGCAACGTGCCGAGGAAAAACCTGGCGATCCGCTCGTGTTCCATCAACTTCTTGAATACCGTGTCGTATATCGGATTGGCGATGATACATGATTTCGGGTGTTTCCCGTTCATCCTTTTTGTTCCCATAACCTGTTTAAATAAGGCTGTTATACAGTTTTTTATTTGCTCAACAAAGGTAGTGGATTTCTTCCGGATGGCAAAACCGGCCATTGGAAGAATGATGCGAAATACAGACCTGTCAATGGAGGGTTTATTTCTTGACAGTTCCTTAGACAAGGGCCGCCACTTTCCGGCGGTCGGTTTGGGGCATTTCAAACTCGGAGAGCGTTAGACTTGTTCCCATCGGGATGTTTTCGTTGCGGAAGGTCATCCGGCTATGGCGAATGCTGCGGGCGGAGGCATGAAATTCGGTTGCATTCGTTTGGGTTTCTATCTGGGCGATGTTGCCTGCGTGGATACCGCAGCCGGGCATGATGATGATGCGTCCGGCGGCGAGGCGTACCAATTGGGCGATCAGCGGAATGCCCCGGAAGGCATCGGGCTGCTGACCGGACGTCAGGATGCGGTCAACGCCCAGGTCAATGAGTTGTTCCATCGTCTCGAAAGGATTGCGGCAGAGGTCGAACGCACGGTGACAAGTGACCGACAGGGGGGCGGCGGCTTCCATCAAGCGTTTCATCCGTGCCGTGTCCAGGTCGCCGGCCGCGGTCAGGCAACCGAATACAACGCCCTGTATGCCTAATCGTTTAGCCATTTCAAGGTCATAGTGCATTGACCGCATTTCGGTTTCGGTGTATAGGAAATCGCCTCCGCGCGGACGGATGAGGAGATGGATGGCCAGTGTTGAGGTCAGCGCCTGTGCTGTTCGTATTTCGCCGTAACTGGGTGTAGTTCCGCCTTCGGGTATCCCGGCGCACAACTCTACCCGCCGGGCGCCGCCGGCTTCCGCTTCTATACAGCTTTGCGCCGAATTGGCGCAGATTTCAATGATTCGTCCCATTTTCTTTTGTATGTAACCAAATATCCTTGAATCCGACTAATCCGTATTTCCGGCAATAGCGGAAACGGTAACCCAATACGACACACTCCGCCAGCGCCAGCGTCAGGGCGTACAGGTGGATGGAATTGGTGTGTGTGGCGATCATCAGGGCATAACAAATCAGCAGGATGACCGAAGAGAGGATGACGCTCAGGTTGAACGGGCGTTGATGCCCGAAGGAGACCAGCGCCGACGAGCCCAGGAAAACGGAAAATCCGGCTGTGAAGATATAGATGCACAGGATCTGTAAAAGGCCTCCGGCTTCGGGCGTTTTGCCGTGCGACAGCACGTCCGTCAGCCATCCGGAGAGGAAAAACAGCAGCAGGGCGACGGCGGAGGTAATCAGGGTGATGATGCCCAGGCTGTGCCGGAGCATATCCTTGTTCTGGGATTTGGAGAGGTTGGGGTAGAGCGCCTGGTTGAAGGTCTGTATGGGAATCATCCCGCCGTTACAGATTTTCTGGGCCACGTCGAACGCCGCCACATCGCCCGGCGACAGGTAGAATCCGCACATGATCTTCGCCATATAGCTGTTGATTGTCAGCGAAGCACGCGAAAGAAAGAAGGGGATACTTTCCCTGAATTTCAGGACGATCAGGGAGAGGGGGGGGATGTGGAAGCGTATCCGGTCCCTGACGAACAGGAAATAACCGGAAACCAGCGCCGAGAGGATCATGCCCCCCGACTGAAGCAGGGGAATATAGAGGTAATCGCCGGCCGAACGGATCACCACAAAGAGGCTTGCCGTATAAAATGTGACGGAAAAGAAACGAATCACGGTCAGCAGTTTCATGTTTTCCTTCCCCTGATAGTACCAGACCGGCAGCAGCACGTCTGCGATGCAGGAGAGGAAGGCAAAATAGAACAGGGGGGCGTCGCGGTTCAGCCGGGGTACGCTCCGGACAAAGACGACCAGGGCCAGGAGGGAAAAGAGGCAGAGTGCGGCCTTGATCATCATGACGGCCGACACAAGCGCGTCTAATGCGAACTTGTCGTTGCGGATCCGCGCAACATCCCGGACGGCGGAAATATCTAACCCGAAATTGACCACCAGTGAGAAACAGGCGACTATGGCCTGTGCAAAGACGACATTCCCGTAGTTATCTTCCCCCACCGTATGGAACAGATAGGGCAGGGCAATGAAGGGCATCATCACCCGGAGCGCCTCAAAGACGGTGAGCCAGGTTGCGTTTTTGACGATCAGCGCAAATTTCCCGAATACGGAGGGTCCGATTTTCATGCTTTCCTGCTGAATACCGCGTTTACTTCGTCTGTAGATACTCTTCCTTCAGCGATCTACAGATACTTACGGCAAACAGGTATCCTACCGGCAAGATCAGGGTCAGCAGGAAGACGCCGATGGCGGCATACAGTTTCCTCGGACCGATGGGTTTCTTTAATACATACGCCGGATCGACTATCCGGACATGCTCGTAGTCCTGTCCGTGCGAAAGGGCGATTTCCTCCCTCTTCTGCAGAAGTAGCAGGTAAACACCCTGCAAAATCTCCTGCCTGCGCTTAAAGCCGACGTATTCATACTCCAGCGCCGGAACGGTTTTCATCTTGTCGAACAGCATTTTTTCCTTCGTCCGCAAGTCAGCCAGCGTCATCTCGCAGCTTTTGTTTGCATTCCCGATAGCCAGGTACACGCCGTTGCGCAGTTTGTCCACCTGTACATTCATGCTTCGGAAGGCCGGGTTGTTTTCGTTGGAACTTTGCAGCAAACGCTCGCGCTCCACGATGGCCTGGTTATAGGAAGTCACGGCGCCGCCCAGGTTGCTGCCCGCTTCGCCGCTTTCCACGTTGCCGGCAATCAGGGAGGGTACGACTTCGTAGCGGTTGGCCGGGTCCTGCACGTAGTCGTCCATCATGCGGATGAGGTACGACTGCGTTTCCATTTCCACGATTTTAACCCGTAGCTCCTTCATTTGTTCCGTGTAAAACAGCACGTCCGATTCCAGTAGCGTCATTTCGTTCTGCGTCTTGTAGGCTTTCAGCGCCAATTCCACCTCGTTCAGTTCCGACACGACCGAGTCGATACGCTGATTCACAAACGCCCTCATCGGCCGGTCTTTCGACTGCTTGAAGGATTTAGCGCTTTCGTTGAATTTCTGAACCAGGATATTCAGCATGGCCTTGCCACGCGCTTTCACATGGTCGCTGCATCCCAGTTCGATAATATTGGACGATTTCGAGAGGTCCTCGATCAGGAAATCCTCGGACAATTTTTCGGCCACCCAGTTTACCGGAATACATTTGATGTTCATCTTGAAGTCCTGGTCTATTGAAGCGCCGTTGTCAAAATCCAGCGTAAATTCCACCTCTTCCGCCTTGATCTGCGCCGGCAGGGAGGTAAACGTGAAGCGTTCTTTCCAGCTGCCGGGCTTGCTTTTGGCTTTCACCGTCACTTTTCCGCCGGACACCGAAACCGCAAACCTGTATTCGCTGTCGAAGCCGGCCATGGAGACCGAATCCAGCGACAATTTCAGCGGCGCCTCACGATACATTTTATAAAAGGAATAGGGCCGGGTATATTCCACATTCAATCCGAGTTCCACAATCATGGCGGACAACAGCCAGTTGGACGACAGGATAGCGATTTCGTCCTCTATGTTTACGCCCAGGCTGCTACCCCCGATGCCGAACGAGCGCATCAACCCGGCAGCCTCGCCCAGTCCCAGTCCCGATACGCTGACATCCTTGTCTTCCTGTATCTGGATGCGTGCCATGAAATCGAACGTTTGCGGATAAAACACCAAATATAAAGTAGCCGGGATGAGTGAAAATAAAAAAGCCGCGACAAACAGCTTCCAGCGGTGCATGTAACGTACGACGACGGTTTTCAGCCCCAGCGATTCCACATCTTTGTTTTCAATGATTTCGATTTCCATAAATTGCGTACTCTTGAAATAGTGGAGTCATGATGTTAATTGTTTCTTGTCTGGCTGGTGATGGCCAGGATGATGGTCGAAAGGACGTTGACGCCGGTCATAATCGTCGAGAAGATCGTCAAGGTATATTGTTGCGCCGAACTGTAATTGGCGTTTCTTATTTTGGCCTTGTTCGGTTCTACGTAAACCATGTCATTTTGTTTGAGGTAAAAAAATGGCGACGCCATGATGTTCGGGTCCGTAATATCGAGGCGCACATGTTCCTTTAGGCCATCGTTGTCGCGAATCAGCAGGATATTTTTGCGGTTGGCATTGATGGTCAGGTCACCGGCCATTGCAATCAGGTCCAGGATGGAAATGCGGCTGTTGGGGATGGTGTACATGTTGGTACGCACCACTTCGCCGAAAATACCCACCTTGAAATTCACAATCTGTACATTGACCAGGGCATCCGGCGCATATTTCACAATCAGGCCCTGCAATTTCCGGTTCGCTTCAAGTACCGTCAGGCCCGCCAGGTGTACCTGTCCCAGGATGGGAAAATTGATGTCCCCCCCCCGATCAACCAGATAGGAATAATGATTCTGCACACCCTCATTCACATCCTTTTCGCCCTGCGGATAATATCCGTAAGCCGGGGGATTAAAGGGCGCCACCACCGTTGGGTCCCACGACGAGACGTTGATGGTCAACATATCGTCTGCGCAAATCGTCGTATGATAGGTCTGCTTCATGGCTTCCCACTGTTGCCGCGAAAGCCCGTCGATTCCCTGAAAATAAGTCACATCCCTGGGCACCCCGCACGAGCTTACCGACAAAATAATACATAGCATTAATCCAGCTTTACTCTTCATCATCCTTTTTACTTTGTTCAGTCTATAATTTAGTCTATAAATTAAGGTAATCACGTATAAGCCAACAAAGGCTCTTTATCAAAACGTCCTCTAAGTAACGGGGGAACGAGGAAGTTATTGTTTCCGCCCAAATAAAATTTAAGGATTCAGGGAGGCTCATTCAAAAAAAATCTTGACGGATATTCTTTGTAAGGACAATTTCCACAAAGTGGAGAGTCCTATATCGCGCGTTTTTTTCATTTCCGGATTCCGGAGACTCCTATCTCGTGCGCTTTTTCCATTTCCGGCTTCCGGAAATTCCTATATCGCGTGCTTTTTTCATTTCCGGCTTCCGGAAACTTCTATATCGCGTGCTTTTTCAATTTCCGGCTTCCGGAAATTCCTATCTCGTTCGCTTTTTCTATTTCCGGCTTCCGGAAACTTCTATATCGCGTGCTTTTTCAATTTCCGGCTTCCGGAAATTCCTATC
>JAISOP010000064.1 GCA_031275525.1 Tannerella sp. | reverse complement strand
GATGATCGTCACCGCACGGTGACGATGACCGTCACAACTCGGTGACGACGATCGTCACATCTCGGTGCCGATGAGCGTCACAACTCGGTGACGACGAACGTCACATCTCGGTGACGATGACCGTCAAAACTCGGTGACGATGATCGTCACAACTCGGTGACGATGACCGTCACCGCCCGGTGCCGACGACCGTCACAACTCGGTGCCGACGATCGGCACAACTCGGTGCCGATAATCGGCACAACTCGGTGCCGACGACCGGCACAACTCGGTGCCGACGACCGGCACAACTCGGTGCCGATAATCGGCACAACTCGGTGCCGATGATCGGCACAACTCAGTGCCGACGATCGGCACAACTCGGTGCCAACATCCTTCAACGCCCATTGAGCACACCGCTCAACGCTCGTTGAGCACACCGCTCAAATTGAACACAAAGACAAAACCGCCCGGCGAAAGATATAACCAATGAGAGGGTGTGTCAAAAGCCCTCCCGCCGTCAGCTAAAGCAAACTGCGGGAGGGCTTTTGACACACCCTCTCATTTCTTAAATCAAAGAGAATTCAAAGATTCAATGATTCAAAAAAAAACGAGCCTTTTGAACCATTGAATCATTGAATTATTGAATTCGCCTTGATTTTCGGGGATTTCTTTTGCATGAAATAGCGTCTTTGTTCCGGCGGATAATGTTCGATGGCATAGCGGAGGGCGGTTCGCGGCAGGAGGTGGGCAAAGTTCTCCAGGAAACGGGTCAGGGCATCCCGGTCCCGCTTCCCCGCTTCGCGCAGCATCCAGCCGCACGCCTTGTGAATCAGGTCCTGGCGATGGTTCATCAGTTGTTCCGTGAGGGCGAAGGTATCGGCCAACTCGCCTTGCCGGATGAAGGCCAGCGTGGACACGACGGCAATACGCTGTTCCCACAGGTGCGGTCTCCCGGCCAGGTCATAGAGCATCTGGCGGTCTTTGTCCAGGAGGTATTTGCCGACAATTTCCGGACAAGTCAGATCAACCAAATCCCAGTTGTTAATCCGGTCGGTGTGTTGCAGGTAGAAGTGGTAAATGGCTCCCCGTTCCTCTTCGGTAGCCTTTTTGCAGCGTTCGGTCAGGATGAGCAGGGCACAGAGCCGTATTTCGTGATACTGGTTTTGCAGCAATATTTCTATTTCCTCGAGGGGCGTTTGGCGATGCGCCCCGGCAATCCGGCGTGTGACGGGCACGACGATGCCCAGGAAACGGTCTCCTTCGCCGTATTGTCCGGGGCCGGTTTTGAAAAACCGGTGGAGAAACAGGGCCTTTTCGGGATTGGCGACGGCCTGCATTTCCTTCAGGATTGCTTCGGCGGTCATGGTTGCAGGACGCGTGTGACCGGGCGGTCGTTCTCAAAAAACCCGATGACGTTGTTGCACACGGCCCGGGCCATTTCAATACGTGTAAACGTGGTTTGCGTGCCGATGTGCGGCGTGAGCACGACGTTTTCCAAGGCCAGCAGTTCGGCCGACGGGTGGTCGCCGAATTCAAACATATCCAGTCCGGCGCCGTGGATTTCGCCTTCCCGCAACGCCTTGACCAGCGCCTTTTCGTCCACCAGCGGACCGCGGGCGGTATTGATCAGGATGGCCGTCGGCTTCATGCGCTTGAAGGCCTGTTCGTTGATGATATGGTGAGTTTCGGGCGTGTAGGGCGCGTTCAGCGATACGAAGTCGGCCTGTGCCAACAATTCGTCGAATGTTACATAGGTGGCGCCTAAGTGTGTTTCTTCGGCGGCCTCGAGGCGTCGCCGGTTGTGGTAAATCACCTCCATACCGCAGGCACGCGCACGCCGGCAAAGCGCCTTGCCGATGCCTCCCATGCCGACGATGCCCAGCGTTTTTCCGCTCACCGGCATCCCCAGGTTTTCCAGCACGCCGATTTTCATGTTCCTGCCCAGCCGGCGCAGTTTGCGGTCGCATTCGCTGACGCGCCTGGCCGTGTCGAGCAGGAGGCATAACGCGAGGTTGGCCGTCGGGTTCGTTACGGGGTGGGGCGTGTTGGTGACCGTAAGCCCCTTTTGCTGCGCATAAGGTACGTCTATGTTATTGTATCCCGCAGCGTAGTTGGCGACCAGTTGCAACCGGACGCCCCGGTCCATCACTTCCTTGTTGACCGGAAAGTCAAACATGGAACAGAGCACGTCGTATTCCGGGATGCGTTCGAGGATTTCCTCGTACGTGAAATCCCGGTTTCCGTCCGGCGGAAACGTGACCTCGTATCGCTGTTCCAGTTCATTGAATCCTTCCCGGAACATGTGGTAGGTGACAAGTATTTTCTTCATTTCATTGTCGTATTTATTTTTAGCGGCCAAAAATAGTAAAACTTCGCTTGCAAACAAAGAAGAATTGCTAATTTTGTACTCCAAAACTCAAAGTATGACATTGAATTATATTTGGATTGGATTTGTCTTGATCGCTTTCGTTGTTGCGTTGTGCAAGCTGCTGTTTCTCGGGGATACGGAGGTTTTTACGCAGGTTGTTTTGTCAACGTTCGATTCGGCGAAGTTGGGATTTGAGATATCCATCGGCTTGACGGGGCTTTTATCCCTGTGGCTGGGTTTGATGAAAATAGGCGAGAAAGCCGGGTTGGTTCAGCGTTTTGCGCGTCTGGTTTATCCTGTGTTCGGCAAACTTTTTCCCGAGTTGCCGAAAGACCATCCGGCCACGGGGTCGATTTTCATGAATTTTTCGGCTAACCTGTTGGGGCTTGACAACGCGGCTACGCCTATCGGTTTGCGGGCGATGCAGGAGTTGCAGGCATTGAACCCCAAGAAGGATACGGCGAGTAATTCAATGATTATGTTTTTGTGTATCAATGCGTCGGGACTGACGATCGTCCCGATTACGATTATGATGTATCGTGCACAGTTTCATGCCGCGAATCCGTCCGACGTTTTTCTCCCGATTCTGCTGACCACCTTCCTTTCGACGTTAGTCGCCATCCTTTCCGTCTGTATTATGCAGAAAATTAATCTATTACAAAGAGCTTTACTCTTCTTTTTCGGGGGGATGCTGCTCTTTATCGGCGGCTTGATGACGCTGTTTCACCTGATGCCGCAGGAGCAAATCTCGCTGTATTCGACCCTGTTTGCCAACGTACTCCTGTTTACGATTATTTGCGGGTTTATATTCAGTGGTTTACGCAAGAAACTGAATGTCTATGATACCTTTATCGAAGGGGCGAAGGAAGGTTTTCGAACGGCCGTGAAAATCATCCCTTATCTGGTGGCGATTTTTGTAGCGATTGGCGTATTCCGCGCTTCTGGCGCGATGGTTTTTTTGATAGACGGCGTACGTGCCGGCGTGTCGGCGGCCGGATGGGACGCCTCTTTTGTGGAGGCATTGCCCACCATCCTGATGAAGCCTTTGAGCGGAAGTAGTTCGCGCGGCATGATGCTGGATGCGATGCGGACATACGGCGCTGATTCGTTTGTCGGGCGTCTTTCGTGCGTCGTACAGGGTTCCGTGGATACGGTTTTTTATATCGTGGCCGTGTATTTCGGGAGCGTGTCCATTAAGAACACACGCTACATGATTCCCTGTGCTTTGCTGGCCGATTTGGCCGGTGCGGTAGCTGCCGTCGTGATGACCTATTTGTTTTTCTCTCATTCGGTTTAAGTTTATGGCAGTCGCGTTTTATACGGAAGAAGTCAAGTGGCCGTCTTTTTTGAAGAAGCGTCGGCTGAGCCGCTGGATGAAGACCGTGGCGGCAGGTTATGGAAAGCGAATCGGCACGGTCGCCTATCTGTTTTGTACGGAGGAGAAAATACTGGAAGTGAACCGCCGATTTTTGCAGCACGATTATTATACCGATGTGATCACGTTCGATTATTCGGATGGCGACGAACTGTCGGGCGATATTTATATCAGTCCGGATACGGTGCGGAGTAACGCCGGACTGTTCGGAACGGAATTTCCGGAGGAATTGCACCGGATCCTGATCCACGGGATTTTACATCTTTGCGGCTTGAAGGATAAGACCGCTGAGGAACGGTCGGAAATGACACTGGCGGAGGATAGCGCTTTGGCGCTTTTCTTGCGTGAGGAGGAAGGGGAAAGATGAAATTTTCGTACGATGTGATTGTAGTGGGCGCCGGTCATGCCGGATGCGAGGCCGCGGCCGCGGCAGCTAATTTGGGGTCGCGAACGTTATTGATCACCTTAGATATGAACAAGATAGCACAGATGAGTTGCAATCCGGCGGTGGGCGGAATCGCGAAGGGACAGATTGTACGCGAAATTGATGCCTTAGGCGGCTATATGGGTAGGGTGACCGACTGCACGGCGATTCAGTTCCGGATGTTGAATCGCAGCAAGGGGCCGGCCATGTGGAGTCCCCGTGCCCAGAGCGACCGGGCGAAGTTTTCCGCCGCCTGGCGTCATCTGCTGGATCATCTGCCTAATCTTTCCATTTGGCAGGATATGGTCACCGGGTTGCTGATCGACGGCGATGCGGTGTGCGGTGTGCGGACGGCCATGCAGGTTGAGTTTCGGGCGAAATCGGTTGTTTTAACGAACGGCACGTTCCTGAACGGATTGCTTCATATTGGTTCCGTGCAGTTGAGCGGCGGACGCATGGCGGAGCCGGCCGTATCCGGGCTTACCGGGCAATTGGTATCGTTGGGATTCCGTGCCGGCCGGATGAAGACGGGTACGCCGGTGCGCATTGACGGACGGAGTGTTTGTTTTGAGGAATTGACGGAGCAGCCGGGAGAAAATGATTTCCGGAAATTTTCATATCTCGACACGGTAAACCGGATGTTGACGCAACGGAGTTGCTGGATGCTGTACACGAACGAAGCCTGTCATGACGTTTTGCGTGAAGGATTGCCCGAATCGCCGTTGTATAATGGTCAAATCCAGAGTATAGGCCCTCGCTATTGTCCGAGTATTGAGACCAAGATTGTCACGTTTGCCGACAAAACGCGGCACCAGTTGTTTCTTGAGCCGGAAGGGGAAGACACACAGGAGTATTATTTGAATGGGTTTTCTTCCTCTTTGCCGTTATCGGTTCAACTTCGTGCCTTGCAGCAACTTCCGGCATTTCGTGACATTCAAATTTACCGTCCGGGATACGCGATTGAATATGACTTTTTTGACCCGACGCAACTTTTTCACACCTTGGAGACAAAATGCGTCCGGTATCTTTTTTTTGCCGGGCAGATAAACGGAACGACCGGTTATGAAGAAGCCGCCGGGCAAGGACTGATTGCCGGCATTAATGCACATCTCCATTGTCATACGGACGGGGTAGGAGCGCCTTCGTTTGTATTGGGGCGCGACGAAGCGTATATCGGCGTATTGATTGATGATTTGGTAACAAAAGGAGTGGATGAGCCTTACCGGATGTTTACTTCGCGGGCGGAATATCGCATTCTTCTTCGTCAGGATGATGCAGACATGCGTTTAACGGAGAAGTCC
>JAISOP010000043.1 GCA_031275525.1 Tannerella sp. | reverse complement strand
AGGTACGCCGGCGTACATGCACTATGTACGCCTCCGTACATGCATTAGGTACGTCTCCGTACATGCATCAGGGAAGGCGGCTTCCCGGTTCTTCTTTTGATTTGGAATGAGGATCATTTATTTATGCGTATGTCCTGGATTTTAATGACAGGGCATACGGTCATTAAGAGAATTTGTTCTACCTTTGAATCCAGTTATATTTTAAAACTTAATGATATGAGAAAATCAATTTTGTTATGGATTCCGTTATGCCTGTGGATTGCATGCAGTCAGGAAAAGGGGCATGAGGTCGTTTCCGGTACGGACCGGAATGGCTATGCTTATGAAGAAGTCACGAACGACCCGTTCAAGGCGCGCATCTATACGCTGGCCAACGGGCTGAAAGTGTATTTGTCGAAAAATACGGATGAACCCCGCATTCAAACCATGATTGCCGTCAGGGCCGGCTCCAAGGACGACCCGCGCGACAATACGGGACTGGCTCACTACCTCGAACATATCATGTTCAAAGGTACCAACCATTTCGGTACGTCCGACTGGGAAAAGGAAGGACCGCTGCTCGACAGCATTGCCGCGCTGTTCGAGGCACACAAGGCCGCCACTTCGCCCGACGAGAAAAAGGCGATCTACCAAAAGATCGACGACACATCGCAGGAAGCCGCCCGGTATGCCATCTCGAACGAATACCAGAAGATGGTCGGCATGATTGGCGCCTCGGGAACGAATGCCTTTACCAGTTACGACATGACGGTCTATGTGAATGAAATTCCGGCCAATGAAATCGACCGGTTTTTCAAACTCGAGTACGACCGTTTCACCAACCTCCAGCTACGCCTTTTTCACACGGAGCTTGAAACCGTGTACGAAGAGTTTAACATGTATCAGGACCAGGGCATGTCGCGGGTGTGGAACAAAGTCTTTGATGGCCTGTTTGCCGAACATCCCTACAAGGTGGACGTCATCGGGCTGCCGGAGCATCTGAAAAATCCTTCGATGAACAGCGTCATGGCTTTTCAGAAATATTACTATGTTCCCAACAACATGGCCGTGCTGATGTGTGGCGATTTGGACTTTGAGAACACCATTCAAATTGTTGACCGACATTTCGGGAAGATGGAGCCGAGCGAATCCCTGAAACATGCCGACCCGGTTGCGGAAGCGCCGCTCACGGCCCCCAAAACCTTCGAAGTCTCTACGCCCGATCAGGAACGGATTGCCGTGGCCTACCGCTTCGGGGATGCCAAGTCGAAAGAGGCCCTGTACCTGAATTTGATAGGCTCCGTCCTGTACAACGGCAAAGCCGGCTTGATTGACCTGGACCTGCTGCAGCAGCAGAAAGTCCTGCAAATGATGGCCGGCGCTGAGAAACTGAAAGACTATGGCGTATTCGTGTTTCTGGGTACCCCGCGCGAAGGACAGACGCTCGAAGAGGTCGGCGCCCTGATACAGGAGGAAATCGGCAAACTGAAAGCCGGCGACTTCGACGAAGACCTGCTGGAAGCGACCATCAACAACATGAAACTGCAAATCATTCAAATGACGGACGGGAGGTATGGCGTCTATCATTTCCTGGAGGCTTTCATCAATGAAACGGAGTGGAAGGATGCGCTTTCCGAAATGGACCAAATAGCCCAAATCACCAAAGCGGAACTGGTTGCGTTTGCCAACGAGTTTTTCGGGGACAATTACGTGACCGTTTACAAGCGGACGGGCGAGAATAAGGAAAAGGTGATGGTGGATAAACCGCACATCACGCCGATTAGCATCAACCGCGACAGTGAATCGGATTTCGCCCGCGAATTGAGCGCCCAAAAGCCGGAGCCTATCGAACCCGTATTCCTGGACTACAAGGAAATCATCAAAAAGCAAACGATCGGGGACGGCGTTGACTTCTACTACACGAAAAACGTAACCAACGGGATCTATTCCTTAGACCGCTTTGTGGAGGTATCGAACCTCACCGACAAGAAACTCGCGCTGGCGTTCAGCTACCTGCCCTATTTGGGCACGTCCAAGTACACGCCCGAAGCGCTGAAGATGGAAATGTATAAACTGGCCATGGACTTCAGTGCAACGGCCACCTCGAAGCGTTCCTACGTCAGCGTGTTCGGCCTGAACGAGACCCTCGACCGCTCGCTCGTGCTGATGGAGGAGATGATGAACGACGCCGCCGTCAACCGCGAAGCCTACGACAACCTGGTGGACGACATCCTCAAGCAGCGGGCGAATGCCAAGCTGAACAAGTCGCAAATCCTGCGGGGCGGACTGGTGAATTACCTCAAGTACGGCCCGAAATCCTCCTTCACCGACCTGTTGAGCGAAGAGGAACTGAAAGCGATTGACCCGCAGGAACTGGTTGACCTCATCCGGCAGTTCGCCTCCTACCAACACGGCTATTTCTATTACGGCCCCGATCCGGACACCCGGATTGCCGGACTGCTGAAGAAGCTCGGCACGCCCGAAGCCCTGAAGGACGTTCCCCCGCGCGTGGAATATCCCGAATTGCCGATGGACAAGCCCGTCGTCTATTTCGCCGACTACGACATGGTGCAGGCCGAAATCATGCTGCTGGCCAGGGACGTGACCTTCAACCCCGAACTGATGCCCTACGAGTCCATGTTCAACTCCTACTACGGCGCCGGAATGAACTCCATCGTGTTCCAGGAAATCCGCGAAGCCCGCGGACTGGCTTATTCGGCGTATGCCTACGTATCCGGGCCGCCGCGTGCCGGTCAGTCCAATTACATCCAGGCATACGTGGGTACCCAGTCCGACAAAATGGCCACAGCCATCGACGCCTTCCGCGAAATGCTGACCACGATGTCCCGCTCGGAAAAAGCCTTTGACCTGAGCAAGGAATACGTGCTGAACAACATGCGCTCGGAACGGATTACCAAGTCGAGCATCTTCTGGAACTACATGTCCCTCAAAGACCGGGGCCTTGATTATGACATCCGGAAGCCCATCTATGAAACGATTCAGACCATGACACTGGATGATGTGCAGAAGTATTTCGACGAACACATCCGCCCTGCCGGTTATTCGGTGCTTTTAATCGGGAAGAGAGACCGGATTGATTTCAACTACCTGAAAAAGATAGCCGACGTCAGGGAACTGTCGTTGGAAGAGCTGTTCGGGTACTAAGGAGCTGTCAAGAAATAAACTATCCATTTACAGGTCTGTTTTTCGCATTCCTTCAGCCCGAAAATGATTACATACCCCGGTATGCGCACATTTTCGGGCTTTGTACGGTAAAAAACATTTCCCGTAAATTGGGATGGTTTATTTCTTGACAACTCCTAACCGTAAACAGTGGTCAGCGGTTAGTGATTAGTCCCCCAATTAATCATACAGCCCGCCGGAAAGTAACAACAGGTTACTCCGGCGGGCTGTATGATTTATTAAGGGACTAATCACTACTCACTCACCCGCTAATCACTATTTTCCGTTTGATGCCGTCTGATGCGATGATGTAGACGCCGGGGGGCAGGGTGGCCGAGGCGGTCTCGCCGGCGCGGACGGAAAGCGTTTTCACGAGCGTGCCCGTGAGGGAATAGATACGCGCCTGCCCGGTGCGGAGGGCGGCGATGTAGACCCGGTTACCCGAAGACCATACGGCGGCGGTCGCGAGGGTGGCCGAGGCGGTGGCGGTGGCTGGCACAAAGGCGATGCCGGGTTCGAGGTCCTGATGGATGGCGCGGATCAGTATGGTGTAGCTGCCGTCGTCGTTGAGCGTGCGTATCACGCCGCCCAGAGTGTCGGTTTCGCGACCGGTGGTCACGGACGGCTCAAGACCGGCGAGCGAGGCCGACGGGTGGATGACAAACTCGAAGTCGCTGCCGCTGACTAAGGAATGTATCCCGGCGGGCGGGGTGGTGGAGGCGCCGGGAATCTCCGGCAGCGTCACCCGGCGCGAGAGCGAGGGGCTGGGCGGCTGGTGGAT